>NZ_SOGC01000053.1:0-50123 GCF_004402765.1 Cryobacterium sp. TMT2-17-1 | reverse complement strand
CGCGGTCGGGGCCGCCGCCGGCGCGGCAGCCGGCGCCGCGGCCGGGGCCCGAGCCGGTGCGGCAGCCGCATCAGCCGCAGCTTCAGCCTCGGCCGGTGCGGGATGGCAGACCGGCCCAGCGGAATCAGCAGCGAGCGGCAGCACATCGGGAACCACATTCGACGGAACAGGTGCCCGCGCCGGAACCGTCGAAGGCGATTCGGGATCCACCGCCGCCTCGACGCCCGACCCGCGTCTCGAGTCCAACCGGGCGCTGCATGAGGCCGACCTGGTGCTGAACGAGTTCCGTCAGCAGCTGCGCGCGGACCTGCGCCAGGCTGCCACACGGTCCGGCGTGCCGACCACGCTCGTGCCGGAACTTCGGGCTCGCCTGGTCGAGGTGCGCGCGGACATCCTCGCCGCCCTGCACCGGCAGCGCGGCCACTAGCCCGGAGCGGTGCAACAGCACCCCGCACACAGAACACCCTCGCCAGCTGCGCGGGTGTTCTGTGTGTCACCGTCGCAACCGGGTCAGACGGGACGGGCCGCGATCTCCTCGGCGGTGGGGTGGCGCGGTCGGTGCATCCCCCCGAACGGTCGATCGCGTGCAGGGACATCAGGGCGCCGCAGATCGGGCAGACCGGGCGCACCCGACACGCCCGCACGGCGGCCGACTCCCCTGGATTTGACAGAGGAATCCAAGGGAGTAGTGTCGTCCCTCGTGACACCAGAGGGAACCCCCCAGGCACCAGAAACACGTTCACCGAAAAGGTGGATCATCGGCGACCCGCTCTCGACCGAAAAGCTCGACGGCCAGTTGCTGCCCAAGCACCTCGCCCTCCCCATCTTCGCGAGCGACCCGCTGTCGAGCGTCGCGTATGCGCCGCAAGAGCTCCTGATGATCCTGACGCTCGGCGGGCTGGCCTTTCTCAGCTTCGCGCCCTGGGTCGCGGCGTGCGTCGTGCTACTGCTCGTCGTGGTCGTCGCGTCGTACCGCCAGCTGATCAAGGCCTACCCGTCCGGCGGCGGCGACTACGAGGTCGCGCACAAGAACCTCGGAGAGAAGGCCGGCCTCGTCGTCGCGTCCGCCCTGCTCGTCGACTACGTGATGACCGTGGTCGTGTCGGTGGCCAGCGGCGTGGACAACATCATCTCCGCACTGCCGGGCCTGGCGCCGTTCCGGGTGGAGTTCGCGGTCTTCTTCGTGATCCTGCTCGCGGCGGTCAACCTGCGCGGCGTGCACGAGTCGAGCAAGGCTTTCGCCATCCCCACCTACCTGTTCATCGCCAGCGTGCTGCTGATGGTCGTCGTGGGCCTCGCCCGGGTAGCCCTCGGCGATACCCCGATGGCCGAGTCGGCGAACTACGACGTAGAGGCCCAGAGCCTGGCCCAGTCGGCGTTCATCCTGCTGCTGCTGCGTTCCTTCGCGAGTGGGTGCAGCGCGCTCACCGGCGTCGAGGCGATCGCCAACGGGGTGCCCGCGTTCAAGCATCCGAAGGTCAAGAACGCCCAGCGCACGCTGGTGCTCATGGGCGGCATCGCCATCACGCTCTTCATCGGCCTGACCGCGCTCGCCCTGTTCTCGAAGGTGCACTACGCGGAGAATCCCTGCGACCTGATCGGCTGGGAGGAGTGTGCGACTTCCCCGCAGCGCAGCCTGATCGCCCAGATCGCGGCGGCCACCTTCGGCAACAACTCGATCATGTTTTTCGTGCTCCAGGCCGCGACCGCGGCGGTGCTGCTGCTGGCCGCCAACACGGCGTTCAACGGCTTCCCGCTGCTCGGCTCCGTGCTCGCCAAAGACTCCTACGCCCCGAAATCGCTCAGCACCCGCGGCGACCGCCTGATCTACTCCAACGGTGTGCTGCTGCTGGCCCTCTTCGCCTGCATCATCCTGGTCATCTACCAGGCCAACCTGACCGTGCTGATCCAGCTCTACATCATCGGCGTCTTCGTCTCCTTCACACTCGGGCAGACGGGCATGGTGCGGCACTGGCTGACCCTGCTGAAGACGAACCCGCCGAACCGGGCATCCATCATCGCCAGCCTCTCGATCAACGGCTTCGGCGCGCTGCTCACCGGCGTGGTGCTGATAGTGGTCACCATCACCAAGTTCACCCACGGCGCCTGGCTCGTCTTCGTTTTGATGCCTGTGCTGTTCACCCTCATGCTCGGCGTCAACCGGTACTACCGCGACGTCGCCAAGGAAATCGAAGTGGATGCCGACACCATCTTCGGCTCGTCGGGCGACCACGCGATCGTGCTGGTCGGCAAGATGCAGAAGCCCGTGCTCAAGGCGTTGGACTACGCGATCGCGGCCCGCCACGAGAGCATCGAGGCCGTACACATCTCCGTCGACGTCGACGAGACCAAGGCGCTCAAGCGCGCCTGGGTGCAGCAGAATATCCAGGTGCCGTTGCGCATCGTACAGTCGCCCTACCGGGATATCAGCTGGCCTCTGATCAGCTACATCAAGGATCGGCGCGAGGACCACGGCTCCGAGGTCGTCACCGTGTACACCCCGATCTACATCGTGGGCCACTGGTGGGAGGGTCTGCTGCACAACCACAAGGCCCGGCGGCTGCGCCAGAAACTCATGCTCGTGCACGGCGTCACCATTGCCCTGGTGCCGTGGCTGCTCGACTCCTCCGAGCTCATCTACGGCCGGCGCTCCCGGCCCGTGCCCGGCCAGGACCGCCGCGGCGAGCCCGTGCGCCCCCGCCCGATCCCGCGCCGCCCGCTCGCTCCGGCGACCAAGGACATCCCGATCCGACCCACGCCGGTCGTCGGCACGGTCCCGCCGAATTCCCGGCCGTCCGCCGCGCGGCGCCGCAAGAGGAAGTAACGGATGCGCCTTGCTCCCGGCGTCTTTCTCGGCGGCATGGTCGGCACGGGCCTTCGACTCGGCATCGATCAGGCTCTCCCGCACGCCGACACCGACTTCCCGGCGAGCACGCTGATCGCCAACACGATCGGCGCGTTCATCCTCGGCTGGCTGGTGGCCGGCCTGTGGACCCGCCCGGGCCTGTCGGCCTGGGTCAAGGCCGCCCTCGGCACGGGGGTGCTCGGGTCGTTCACGACCTACTCCGCCGTCATGGTGTCCCTGGTCGCGCTCGGCGCGGCCGGATTCCCGACTCTCGGCTGGATCTACCTGGCGGCCACTCTGCTGATGGGGTTCGGGGCCGCGGCCCTCGGCCTGCAGCTGGGGGCGCAGCTTCGACACCGCGTGTTGCCGGACATTCCGGATGCCGGGAGCACTCTGTGAGCACCTGGCTGGTCCTCGGCGTACTCGTCACCGGTGGCGCGGCGGCGGTCATCCGTTACTTCGTCTCGCGTGCCCTCCCCGTCGGCCCCGGGCGGCTGCCGCTCGGCGTGTTGATCGTGAACGTGGCCGGATCGTTGATCGGCGGCGTGGTGCTCGGTCTCTCCGAGCGTGCCGCGGTGTCCGCCGACGTGCAGCTGATCCTGTTGACCGGGGTCTGCGGCGGCCTGACCACGTTCAGCACCTGGAGCGTCGAGACCGTCGAACTGACGCTCACCGGGCGTCGGCGAGCTGGCATTGTCAACCTGATCGGCACTCTCCTGCTCGGGTTCCTGGTCTGTGGTGCGGGCTACCTCCTCTCCCGCTGAGGTACAGTGAAGGAACGCTGATTGTGAACGTGCTCGGCGAACCGCTGCTCAGGATTTGCATCCTCGGCCCGTTCGGCCCGCCATGCTAAACTGACGGCTAGTTTTCACAATATTCGGCAACTCCCGGGAGACGTTCCTCTCACCCGGCCTGGCATCGTTAGGGGGTCTCGCATGGGGCGCGGCCGTCAAAAAGCAAAGCACACCAAGGTTGCCCGCGAGCTGAAGTACTTCAGCCCGGACACCAACTACAACGCGCTTGAGCGCGAGCTCACCGGGCATCCGGCCAACGACCCGCGCCTCGATGAGGACCTGGCGAAGTGGCCGGAGTACGAGGCCGGCAAGCCCGGCAAAGACGCAGACACCGACGACGAAGCCGACGCCGACGCCGACGCCGACGACCAATACGTCGACCATTACGCCACCGAAGACGAGCAGAAGCGCGCCTGACGCTCGGCTCATCTCGGCTCGGCTCATCTCGGCTCATCTCGGCTCGGCTCATCTCGGCTCATCTCGGCTCGGCTCATCTCGGCTCATCTCGGCTCGGCTCATCTCGGCTCGGCTCATCTCGGCTCGGCTCATCTCGGCTCGGCTCGGCTCATCTCGGCTCGCCGAGCTTTGCTCCTCCGCGGCCCCGTGCCTCAGCGGGTGCGCGCAAATGGCCGCCATCGTTTCACCGATGGCGGCCATTTACGCGCACGGGGCGCCCGGCGGGGCGCCCCACGAGGCGCCCCGCCGGGCGGCCTGGCTAGAGCGCGTAGCCGCCGACCAGGCGCACGGCGCCGCCGTTCACGCCCTTGGCACCCTGCTCAAAGCCCGCGAGGTCGTGCGGGGCGGTCGAGACACGGCCGGCCACCCAGGCCGGCACTCCCTCGGTGGCGAGGCGCGCGATGACGGATGACGCCGATTCGGCCGCGACGACGGCGAACATGCCGACACCCAGGTTCCAGGTGCCCTCCGCGCTCTCGAGCGAGGAGCCGGCGAGTTCGCTGAGCACCCGGAAGACCGGGGACGGCGACCAGGTGGACCGGTCGACCTCCACCCAGGCGCCGAGCGGGAGCACGCGAGCGAGGTTCGCCGCGATGCCGCCGCCGGTGACGTGGCTGAGCGAGTGCACGACGCCGGCGAGCTCCGGGTCGGAGATCACGCCGAGCAGCGGCCCGGTGTAGAGCCGCGTCGGCTCGAGCAGGACCTCGCCGACCACGCCTCCGAAATCGGCGGACGTGTCGGTGTAGCCGATGCCGCGGTTGGCGAGGATGTGCCGCACGAGCGAGTAGCCGTTGGAGTGCAGGCCGGAAGAGGCCAGCGCCACGACGACGTCACCGTGGCGGACCTTCTCCGCGCCGAGCACCTGGTCGGCTTCCACCACCCCGGTGGCGGCGCCGGCCACGTCGTAGTCGTCAACGCCGAGGAGGCCGGGGTGTTCGGCGGTCTCGCCGCCGACGAGTGCGGTGCCGGTGGCGGCGCAGGCGCGGGCGATGCCCGCGACGATGTCCGCGATCCGCTCGGGGACGACCTTGCCGCACGCAATGTAGTCGGTCATGAAGAGCGGGCGGGCCCCGACGACGATGATGTCGTCGACGACCATGCCCACAAGGTCCTGGCCGATCGTGTCGTGCTTGTCGATGGCCTGGGCGATCGCAACCTTGGTGCCGACGCCATCCGTTGACGTGGCCAGCAGCGGGCGCGTGTAGCCGGTGAGGAAGGAGACGTCGTAGAGGCCGGCAAAACCGCCGAACCCGCCGAGCACCTCGGGACCGTGCGTGTTCGACACGGCCTCCTTCATCAGGGAGACGGCGAGGTCGCCGGCCGTGGTGTCCACTCCGGCCGCCGCATAGGATGCGTTGCTCATTCTTGTCTTCCTGGGTCGCCGATCGGGGGCTTACCCTGTGTGACCAAGGATTCTTCGCGCAGTGCTTCCTGGCGCAGTGAGGTGGGGGCGAGCAGAGGCTCGAATTCCGAGTCGGGGCCCGGGTCGCATCCGTTCGAGGCGGCGGCCGGACGTTCCAACAGGTTCTTGCCCAGGTGTGCTGAGTCGGGCAGCGGGATCGGATAGACCCCGGTGAAGCAGGCCGTGCATAGGCGTTCGGGCGGCTGCTCGGTGGCGGCGATCATACCCTCCGGTGAGAGGTACCCGAGCGAGTCGGCGCCGATGGCCTGGCGCACCTCGTCGACGCCGAGGCCGGTCGCGATCAGTTCCGCGCGGGAGGCGAAGTCGATGCCGTAGAAGCAGGGCCAGGTGATCGGCGGGCTCGAGATGCGCACGTGCACCTCGGCCGCACCGGCCTCCCGTAGCATGCTGACCAGGGCACGCTGGGTGTTGCCGCGCACGATCGAGTCGTCGACGACGATCAGCCGTTTGCCCTTGATCACGGCCTTGAGCGGGTTGAGCTTGAGCTTGATTCCCCGCTGGCGGATGGTCTCCGACGGCTGGATGAAGGTGCGCCCCACGTAGGAGTTCTTCACCAGACCCTGGCCGAACGGAATTCCGGATGCCTGCGCGTACCCGATCGCGGCCGGCGTGCCGGACTCGGGGGTCGGGATGACGAGGTCGGCCTCGACGGGGTACTCCTGGGCGAGGCGACGGCCCATCTCGACCCGCGCCTCGTGCACGCCGCGGCCGGCGATGGTGGTGTCGGGCCGGGCCAGGTAGACGTACTCGAACACGCAGCCGGCGGGCTTCGCTTCGGCGAAGCGCTGCGTACGCAGGCCGTCTTCGTCGATGGTGATGAGCTCGCCCGGCTCGACCTCGCGCACGAAGCTGGCGCCCACGATGTCGAGGGCGGCGGTTTCGGATGCGACCACCCAGCCACGCTCGAGGCGGCCGAGCACCAGCGGGCGCACCCCCTGCGGGTCGCGGGCGGCGTAGAGGGTGGTCTCGTCCATGAAGACGAGGCTGAAAGCGCCGCGCAGACGCGGCAGAACCTCGAGCGCCGTGGCTTCGAGGGTGTGGTCGAGATCGCCGGTGAAGAGGGCGGTGATCACTGCGGTGTCGGTGGTGTTGCCGCGGGCGAGCTCGCCCTCCACCTTCGGGTAGCGTTCGTGCACGAGCTGCAGGAGCTCGGCCGTGTTGGTGAGGTTGCCGTTGTGGCCGAGGGCGACCGTGCCGCCCGAGGTTCGGCCCAGGGTGGGCTGGGCGTTCTGCCAGCTGGACGATCCGGTGGTCGAGTAGCGGGTGTGCCCGACGGCGATGTGGCCGATCAGTGTGCTCAGCGCGGCCTCGTTGAAGACCTGGGAGACCAGGCCCATGTCCTTGTAGATCAGGATCTTCGAGCCGTCACTCGTGGCGATCCCGGCCGACTCCTGGCCCCGGTGCTGCAGGGCATAGAGGCCGAAATAGCTGAGCTTAGCCACCTCCTCACCGGGAGCCCAGACGCCGAAAACGCCGCAGGCATCCTGCGGCCCCTTCTCTCCGGGGAGTAGATCATGGCCTAAAAGTCCGTCGCCGCCAGCCAAATCGGTGCCTCTTCTACTATCAGTGCTCGGGGAAGTGTGTGCTGAGAGTTGTGGGGTGACCGGGAGCTTCTCCGCTTCGGTCCGGTGAGCCGTGTTGTTGGAACGGGCGGGTTGAGCTAGCCCCGATCAGAATTCGACGAGTCGGATACGGCATCCGGAGACTCGGAATCGCTCGGACCGACAGCTGCCATTCTATCGACGACGACCGTCTTCCCGCGGCGGGAGATGACACGGTCGATGATGATGGCGACGACGGCACCCAGGGCGACGCCCAGCGTGAGGAACGCGAGCAACAGGAATCCGAAGACCTGGGTAGCCCCGAACTCGGCGTTCTCGGGAAACACGACCGTGAGAACCAGGGCCGCGATCGCACCGATCAGGGCGCCGAGGAGCATGAAGTTGAAGAAGCGGGGCGAGCGCCGCACGGTGACGGTGGACTTGTCGACGATCGATTCGCCGGCACTCTCAACGGTGCCGGAATCGGACTCCTGCTCGGGCTGTTGGTCTGAGATCACGCTTTCATTCTCGCACGCCTGGTCGGTCCTGCGGCTGTGTGTTGGCTCTGCCCGGCGGATGCCAGCCTGCCCGGATGAATGAGATTGCGGTACGCGGGAGCGCGAACATCGACCTCGTCGTGCGGCAGCCGCGGCGGCCGGTGGACGTTCCACCACGGCCGAGCCGAGCGCCCCGGTCGCGCCTGTCACAATGACCGCACCTCTCAGGATCCCTTGACCTGTGCGAGCAGTCCAGCGAGCTCGGTCAGTGAGTCATCGGTCAGCGTGTCGAACCATGGTGCGGAGCGTTCTATCGCGAGAGTTTCGAACGCCTCGACCTGGGAACGCGCGAATCCGGTGAGCCTGAGGAGCCGCACCCGTCCGTCCTGGTCGGATGCGAACTGCTCGACCAGGTCATGCTCGCGCAATTGGTCGACGAGTTGAGTGATGGCCCCCGGTGTGACGTGCAACAGTGCGGCAAGCCGGCCCGGAGTGACAGAGTCCTGCGCGTGAGCGAGGACGAAGAGGACATCCAGCTGGGTGCGTGTGAGGACCGTGCTGCCGAACGGAGTCGATCGCGGGCTCGCGATCGACCGCGACAGACGAACGACCGCCGCCAGGACCTCCCCCATCTGCCTGGACCGGTGCGAGGTGAGCAGGCGCGCCGATTGTGTCATGCGCTGATAAACGGCATCTGCCCGATGAAGGTGCGATCCTCCACCTGGGTGAGGATGAAGTCCGCGAGATCATCTCGACTGATCTGGGTGCTCGCGTCAACGCCCACCCATCCCACCCGGTAAGTTCCAGCACCCGGCTTCTCGGTCAACCGCGGACCACGAACGACCGTCCACTCCAACCCGGACGCCTCGAGCACCCGAAGGTGCTGCTCCGCGTCGGCGAGAACATGCCCGGACAGGGTCTTCAGCAAGAACCTGATGACGCGGTCTGCGGGCCCGGGCCGGTCCAGTGGAGCGGTTAGCCCGCCGCCCGACAGGGTGACGATCCGCTTTACTTCGTGCCGCCCCATCGCGTCCACGATGAGCTGGTTGCCCTCGGTCTGCAGGGTCGGCGGCGACCCCTTGACCTGCCCGAACAGGCTGAGCACGGCGTTTGACCCCGCCACCGCCTGATCCACGGCATCCGCGTCCAACACGTCACCGCGAATGACCGTCAGAGCCGGCGACGTGGTGACGAGCTTGGCCGGATCACGCACCAGAGCCCGCACCTCGCATCCCGCGGCAAGAGCGCGCGTCAGCACGCGATGACCGGTCTTACCGGTCGCACCGAACAAAGCAATCACTGTCATGAGAATTAGTTTAGTCGCTAAATGTTGTGATCGGATGATGCTGCCACCGAACCACAACGACGGGGAAAACTCACGAGGGAGAAAAAAGAGGGTCGCGTCCGAGACGGAGGTGGGAGGCGTCAGAGAAGCGGTAGGTGCCCGACCAGGTCGGCGCGCTGGCCGGAGGCGGCGATGCGACCGGATGCGATGCCATCAGCCCACGAGAGCGTTCCGGTGGCGAGGGCGAGCCAGGTGGGGGCATCCGTCTCAATGACGTTCGGCGGTGTGCCGCGGGTGTGGCGCGGACCGGCGATGCACTGCACGGCCCCGAACGGCGGCACGCGAACCTCGAGTGTGTTGCCGGTGGCCTTCTCGGCGAGCAGCTGCAGCGTGTACCGAACCGCCAGGGCACGGATGTCCCGGCTCGCCTCACCCTGCTGCGCCGCGTATTCGCGCACCGCCGCGCGCCCCACGCCGTCGTCAATCCTCGCTCGTGCCACGCCACCAGTCTGCCTCCTGTCTGCGGTCCGTGCCGGCCGCCCGCTCCTTGCGCCGCCAGCCCACCTCGCGCGCATGCTGCGCCGCTGCGCGCCTGGCACACCATGCGCGTATCAGCGCAGCATGGGCGCAGCGCTCTTGCGCCAATGCCCGCTGTCCGCCGCCCGCGCGGGGCTACGCGGCATCCGCTAATCTGACGGGGTGAAGATTCTGGTCCTCGGTTCCGGTGCCCGCGAGCACGCCATCATCACCGCGCTGCTCCGCGAGGAGCCGCGCCACGACATCGTGGCGGCGCCAGGCAATGCCGGCATCGCCCGGGATGTGCCGGTGATTCCGCTCGACCCGGCCGACCCCGAGCAGGTCACGAACTACGCGAATCTCAACGGCATCGAGCTCGTCGTGGTGGGGCCGGAGGCGCCGCTCGTCGCCGGGGTCGCCGATGCGCTGCGCACCCGGGGCATCCCGGTATTCGGTCCGGACCGGGCCGCAGCCGCCCTCGAAGGCAGCAAAACCTTCGCCAAACGCATCATGGACGCCGCGGGCGTGCCCACCGGACGCGCCGAACGCGCCGGGTCGCTCGCCGAAGCCACGTCCGCACTCGACGAGTTCGGGGCGCCCTACGTGGTGAAGGCCGACGGCCTCGCCGCCGGCAAGGGCGTGCTCGTCACCGTGGACCGTACGGCCGCGATCAACCACGCCATCTACTGGCTTCAGCACGGCAGCGTGCTGATCGAAGAATTCCTGGACGGGCAGGAGGTCTCCCTCTTCCTGCTCAGCGACGGCCACAGCGTGCTGCCGCTCTCCCCCGCCCAGGACTACAAACGCCTCGGTGACGGTGACCTAGGCCCGAACACCGGCGGCATGGGCGCCTATTCGCCGCTGCCCTGGCTCGACGCCGAATTCGGCAGTGAACAGGCTTTCATAGACGAGGTCATCGAAACGATCGCGTTGCCCACGGTGCGCAAGCTCGCCGCCGAGGACACCCCCTTCATCGGTCTGCTCTACTGCGGCCTCATTCTCACGACCGAGGGCATCCGGGTGATCGAATTCAACGCCCGATTCGGCGACCCGGAGACCCAGGTGGTTCTACCGCGCCTGGTCACGCCACTGTCGGGTCTGCTGCTCGCGGCCTCCACCGGCGGCCTCGGCGGCCTGGCCCGCCCGGTATTCTCGGCTGACGCCTGCGTCACGGTCGTGCTCGCGAGCGAGAACTATCCGGATGCGCCGGTCACCGGACGCGCTCTCACCGGCCTGGCCGCGGCATCCGCTGTGCCCGGCGTCAGTATTGCGCATGCGGCGACGGCCGTCGTCGACGACACCCTCGTGTCCACCGGCGGACGCGTGCTCAGCGTCGTCGCGGTCGGCGACGGCTTTGCGGATGCCCGCGCCCGCGCCTACGAGGCGCTCACCCTGATCACGCTTGAGGGTTGCCAGTTCCGCACCGACATCGCGGCCCGCGTCGCCGCTGTCGCCCGCTGAGCCCGCGTCGCCGGTGTCGCCCGCTGAGCCCGCGTCGCCGGCGTCGCCCGCCGAGCCCGCCGAACCCTCGTCTCACTGGCCCGGCTGAGCTGTCGCCGCCCGCCGTTTCCGTGGCCAACTCAGGAGATCCATTCGGCGAGCGCTGAGAACACCCGAGAACACCAGGCCGGATGACACCGGCAGCGCAGATCTCCTGAGTTAGCCCCTCCCCCTGGGATCCTCGGCGCGGAAGCGCGGCACGCCGCGGGCGGCACGAGCCCGGCACGAGCCCACACCGGCACCGCGTTGGCGCGGGCACCGGCCGGTGCGCAAGAATATAGCCGTGACCGCACTAGACCAGCCCGCCGCATCCGCTCTGCCCGACCTGCCGGGATGGCGTCACGCCTACTCGGGCAAGGTGCGCGACCTCTATGTTCCGGATGCCGCGGCCGACCTCGCGACCGCCGCACGCGTGCTCGTGGTCGCCAGCGACCGCGTCAGCGCGTTCGACCACGTTCTCGAGCCCGGCATCCCGGGCAAGGGCGAACTGCTCACCACTCTCAGCCTCTGGTGGTTCGACCAGCTCGTGGGCTTCCCCAACCACCTCGTGCCGGATCACACTGTCAACGGGGCTGTGACCAGCCTGCTCCCATCCGCCGTTGCCGGGCGCGCCATGCTCTGCAAGACCCTCGACATGTTCCCGATCGAATGCGTCGTGCGCGGGTACCTGACCGGATCGGGCTGGAAGGAATACCAGTCCACCCAGACGGTGTGCGGCATCCAACTGCCTGCCGGCTTGCAGAACGGCGACCGCCTGCCCGAACCCATCTTCACCCCGGCGTGGAAGGCCCCGATGGGCGAGCACGATGAGAACATCTCGTTCGAGCGCACGGTGGAGCTGGTCGGGGCCTCCGTTGCCGACGAGCTGCGCCGCCTGTCGCTGGAGATCTTCGGCCACGCCTCGGCGATCGCCGAGAAAGCCGGGGTCATCCTGGCCGACACGAAATTCGAGTTCGGCGCCGACCGCCTCACGGGCGCCATCACGCTCGCCGACGAGGTGCTCACCAGCGACTCGAGCCGCTATTGGGACGCCTCGCTCTGGCAGTCCGGCACGACCCCGGAACAACGGATGGCCAGTTTCGACAAGCAGATCGTTCGCGACTGGCTCGCGGCCAACTGGGACCTGACCGGCACACCGCCGGCACTTCCGGCGGAGATCATCGGGCAGACCGCGGCCCGTTACCTGGAACTGCTGGCGCGGCTGACGCACGCGGCTTCCGCGGCCGGCGCGGCGTAGGCGAGGCCGCGGTGGCCCGCGTTTCTCCGCGGGCACCGCACCGTCGCTGGGTTTCCCCGCAGCCGGGCGTGCCGTCGCGAGGCGTCACGGCCCGGCGGCCACGGGCCGCAAACTGATACGCTCCGGCCATGCGAATCAAGATGTGCAGCGTCCACGTGAACGATCCGTCCGCCGCGTTCGACTTCTACACGTCCGTGCTCGGATTCGAGAAGCTGATATCCATGCCGGAGCACCAGCTGTACATCGTGAAGTCCCCGGAAGACCCCGACGGGGTCGGCCTCCTCCTCGAGCCGAGCGACAACAAGGTCTACCAGAAGTACGCTCAGGGCATCCGCAGCCTCGGGCTGCCGGCCATCGTGTTCGGCACACCGGATGTGCAGGCCGAGTACGAGCGACTCCGCACCCTGGGCGTTCAGTTCGCCGGCGCCCCCAGCACGGATGCCTACGGCACCTCCGTCATCTTCGACGACACCTGCGGCAACCTGATCCAGCTCCACGAAGACGAGCAGTAGCGAGCGCCCTGACTGCCGGGTCGCGTTCTGCGCTCCGACCCGCTCCCGACTCCCGATCCCCCTACAACTCCCGACTCCACCTCCCGACTCCAATCTGGGGCTAACTCAGGAGATCCCGACCAAGGCCGTCCCCGGGGCCACTGTTTCCGCGGCGGATGGCGTCCGATCGCGACCGTGCCGCCGGATCTCCTGAGTTAGCCCCCGCCACGCGGCGCACGGCCGGAATACCGGGCCCGGATCATCCGTTGGGGCCAGTGTGAATCGATTTGCGAACGATCTGCTGCCCGCATCCACCGGCATGGGCGCGGTGACCCTGCGGGTGGGCGACCTCGACGCCATGATCACGTATTACCGCGACGCGGTGACCCTCGAGCTACAGAGCCACGAGGGGCCGGTCGCCGTGCTCGGGCGCGGAACCACACCGATCGTTGTTCTGCAGCACGCCCCGGAGCTGGCCGCCGCCGAGCCCCGCTCGAGCGGGCTGTTCCACACCGCCATCCTCTTCGATACGCAGGCGCAGCTCGCCGCGGCCGTCTACTCGGTGGGCACAACGCATCCGGGATCGTTCACCGGCAGTGCCGATCACCTGGTCAGCCAGGCCTTTTACTTCACCGACCCGGAGGGCAACGGCATCGAGCTGTACTGGGACCGCGACCGCACCGAGTGGAGCTGGACCCACGGCCAGGTCGAGATGGCCACCCTATACCTCGACCCGAACACCTTCATCGGCGAGCACCTGACCCGGGACGGTCAGGCGCATCCGTCGGTCGGCAACGCCATCGTCGGGCACGTGCACCTTTCCGTCGGCGACGTGGGCACGGCCCGCGAGTTCTACGTGGACCGCCTCGGCTTCGAGGCGACGGCGACCCTCGGCGGCCAGGCCCTGTTCGTCTCGGCCGGCGGCTACCACCACCACATGGCCATGAACACCTGGAACAGCGCCGGCGCCGGCAAGCGCCGACTGGCCCTCGGGCTCGGCGAGGTCGATATCATCCTGCCGGGCTCCGACGACATCGGCGCCCTCAACGAACGGATGTCCCACTTCGGCGTGCAGACCCGTCACGACGGGCAGGCCCTCGGCTTCGACGACCCGTGGGGCAACCAGATCGTGGTGCGCACGAAGTAGCCCGCACGGCGTCAGCGCACGGCGTCAGCGCGGCGCACCCCGCCGACGCCGAACGCAGATGTCCTATGCGCCGGCTCCCGGCGCCGCACCGGCTCCCGGCGCCGCACCCGTGCCGCGGGAGGCCGCCCGGGTGGCACGGCGGCTCAGGCCGTGCACGGCCGCCTGGTATTCCTTGGCTCCCAGCGGACGTCCCGGCAGCTTGGGCCGGCCCCGGTCGACGGCCCGCAGCCCGTCGAGCACGATCGACAGCTGGCGCCGCCACTGGCCGGTGTAACCGCCGCCGAGGGTGCCGAGCGAGCCCACCATGGTGACGAGGACCGCGAGGTCGACCGCATCGACATCCGTTCGGAGGTCGCCGTCGCGTTTGGCCTGCGTGACGAGGGCCGACAGCACCGCTTTGAACGAGGCCGCCTTGCCGCGCGCCGGGTCGACCGTCTCCATGCGCTTGAGGATGGGCGGCAGCGACGGGTCGGCGACGAGCCACTCGGCGACGCGTTCGGTGTAGACGACGATGCCGTCCCACGCGGTGGGGGCAGCCGCGATCTCGTCGCGCACCGAGGCCAGCTCGGCGAGGGAGATGTCGTGCAGGGCCCTGACCAGGTCGTCCCGGGTGGAAAAATTGCGGTACAGCGTGGCTACGCCCACGTCGGCGCGGCGAGCGATCTCCTCCAGCGAAGCGTCAACGCCGTGCACCGCGATCAGTGCCCGCGCCTCAATGAGGAGACGCTCACGGTTCTGCCGGGCGTCACGCCGTCGAGGCTGCGCCCCATCCTGCGGGGTCGATTCGGGCGAAGTCATGACCCTGAGTCTAGGTCCCGAACCTTGGCATCGCGGAGGCTCACCTCCACGCCTCCCCCTGGCAGGTGTCAGCCAGTTGCGCCGGGCCGGGGCTGTCCCGCACAATGCAGTCAGCACCCGAACGAAACGGAGCACCATGTCGGTCGAGCACAACACCCGCGAGTTCGATCCCGAGATCGTGACGGATTTCCGGGAGCGGATGAGTTACGGCTCCTACCTCGATCTGGACACCCTGCTCGGTGCGCAGAAGCCGGTCAGCTCACCCGAGCATCACGACGAGCTTCTGTTCATCATCCAGCACCAGACCACCGAGCTCTGGCTGAAGCTCGTGCTGCACGAGCTGCGCGCCGCGACCGCGTTCCTGCGCCAGGACCAGATCGCCCCGGCCCTCAAATGCATCGCCCGGGTCAAGCACATCCAGCGCACCCTGACCGAGCAGTGGTCGGTGCTGGCCACGCTCACGCCCAGCGAATACGCCGAGTTCCGGCATTTCCTGGGCAACTCGTCCGGGTTCCAGTCGTATCAGTACCGGGCCGTCGAGTTCGCGCTCGGCAACAAGAACCGGCGCATGCTGAGCGTGTTCGAGAGCGATCCGGATGCTCACGCGCTCCTCTCCGAGATGCTTGCGGCCCCCAGCATCTATGACGAGTTTCTGCGCTACCTGCACCGGCAGGGGTTCGCTATCCCGGCATCCGTGCTGGAGCGCGACGTCACGGAGGCGTGGGTGCTGCATCCGGAACTCGTGGCCACCTTTCGCGGGATCTACGAGAACGCGGGCGAGCACTGGGGTGCCTACGAGGCCTGCGAGGAACTCGTCGACCTGGAGGACAACTTCCAGCTCTGGCGGTTCCGTCACCTCAAGACCGTGCAGCGCATCATCGGCATGAAGACCGGTACCGGTGGGTCGAGCGGGGCCGCCTTCCTGCAGAAGGCGCTCGAGCTGACCTTCTTCCCCGAGTTGTTCGCCGTGCGCACCGAACTCGGCACATGAGGCACGGATGACCGGCGGCCGGCCAGGCGGATCGGTGCCAGGCGGATCGGTGCCGGGCGGATCGGTGCCGGGCAGGACGGTCGGCAGGACGGTCGGCAGGACCGTGCTCCCGGGCTTCCTCGATGCGCATGTTCACCTCGCGCTGATCGACCCGGCCCCGCTCACCGCGGCCGGCATCGCCCGCGTGCTCGACCTCGGCGGGTGGACGCCGCCGAGGTCGACGCTTCCGGTCGAGTCCGACCCGGGTGCTCGACCTCGGCGGGTGGAGGTGGGCGCGGGAGAGCCCCAGCGAGCGGGGCGTCAGGCGAGCGCGGTCCTTCCCGAGACCGTGTTCGCGGGGCAGTTTCTCGCCGCGCCGGGCGGCTACCCGAGCGAACGGTCCTGGGCCCCGGCAGGCAGCGTGCGCTTCGTGGCCCAGGCAACGGATGCCGCGGCCGCCGTCGACGATCAGCTGGCGCTCGGGGCATCCGTGATCAAGGTCACGCTGAACGGCGACGCCGGGCCAGTGCTGCCGCGCGCGGTTCTCGCGGCCATAGTCGGGCACGCCCACGATCGCGGGGCCCCCGTTCTCGCCCACGCCGAGGGGGCCGGCCAGGCGCTCCGCGCGTTCGAGGCCGGGGTGGACGCCCTGGCGCACACGCCGTTCAGCGAGCGGCTGGGCGACGAGGTGATTGCGGCCATGGCCAGGCGAATGGCATGGATCAGCACCCTCGACATCCACGGCTGGGGCGAGCCGACCGACGACTTCGATCGCGCGGTCGACAATCTGCGCCGCTTCCACCGGGCCGGCGGACAGGTGCTCTACGGCACCGACCTCGGCAACGGCCCGCTGCCGCTCGGGCTGAACCGGCGGGAGATCAACGCGCTGCTCGGCGCCGGCCTGAGCGGCGACGACGTGCTGCGGAGCCTGACCATGGGAAACCTCGGCGGCTTCCGGACCGTGCTGCGCGGCCCAACAGGCAGCGAGCGCCTGGTCACGGTGCTGCGTGGCAAGCGCCCGGCCGACCCGGCCGCGTTCAGCGCCTGGCTCGGCACCGCCCGGGCGATCAGCCCGGCCGACCTCGGCGACCTCGGCGACCTCAGCACCCTCGACCCGCCGGATTCCTGAGCGCACCCCCGACCGCATCCACCGCCGCACGGCCGTCCGCGCTTTCCGTAGTCGCGCGGTCACCCGCGTGGGTGGGATACTTCCAGCGCGGCACGGTGTCGGCGAGTCCCCGGGAAGCGCGCATCGCTGCGAGAGATGGCTGCCCATCATCCGTTCGACCTCGAGGAATCCAGATGACCCCCCACACCGACACCAGCCCCTCCGGCAACGGCAGCCAGGATGCCCAGCTCGCCTTCGCCCGCCGGATGGACCGCATCGACGGGCTCGGACACTACCGGCGGCAGTTCGTCGGCATCGAACCCGACAGCGCGACCGGCGCGACCGGGCACACCCCGAGCCTCGTTGCCTACCTCGACGGCAACTCCCTCGGCCGGCCCACCCGGGCCAGCGTGGCCCGCATCACCGAGTTCCTCACCCACGACTGGGGCACCCGCCTGATCCGCGGCTGGGACGAGGCCTGGCTGGACCTTCCGCTGAAAATCGGCGACGACATCGGCCGCGCCGCCCTCGGTGCCGCGCCCGGCCAGGTCTTCGTCGGCGACTCGACCACCGTGCTGCTCTACAAGTTGGCGCGGGCGGCCGTCGACTACCTTCGCGTCGACGCGGAACCGACGCGCACCGAGATCGTGCTGGACACCGACAACTTCCCCACCGACCGCTACTTGCTCGAGGGCATCGCGGCCGAACGTGGCATGACGCTGCACTGGATCCACTCCGACCCCGCGAGCGGCGTCACAGTAGAGCAGGTGCGGCAGGCCGTGGGCCCGCAGACAGCGCTCGTGCTGCTCAGCCACGTGGCCTACCGCTCCGGTTTCCTTGCCGATATGCGCGAGATCACCGCGGTGGTGCACGCCGCGGGCGGCCTCGTGCTCTGGGACCTCAGCCACTCGGTCGGCTCCGTGGTGGTCGAACTCGACCTGTGCGACGTGGACCTGGCCGTCGGCTGCTCCTACAAATACCTGAACGGCGGCCCCGGCGCCCCCGCGTTCGCCTATGTGCGCAGCGACCTGCAAGACGTTCTCACCCAGCCGATTCAGGGCTGGATGGGAACGAAGGATGTCTTCACGATGGGCCCGGGGTATGTGCCGGCCGACGGCATCCGTCGTTTCATGAGCGGAACCCCGCCGATCGTGGGGATGCTGGCCATGCAGGATTCGCTCGCGATGATCGAGGAGGCGGGCATCGACCAGGTGCGCGCCAAGTCGGTGGCGCTGACCGAGTTCGCGCTGACCCTCGTGGATGTCTGGCTTGCCCCGATGGGCGTGACTGTGTCGTCGCCGCGAGAGCCCACGCACCGCGGCGGTCACGTGACCGTGAACCACCCCGCCATGCGGCAGGTGACGCAGATTCTGTGGGAGCACGATGTGATCCCCGATTTCCGCATGCCCGACGCACTGCGCATCGGCCTGTCCCCGCTGAGCACAAGCTTCGTCGAGACCTTCGAGGGGGTCGCGGCGATCCGGGACGTGCTGCGCGGTGTGCTGCTCGGGCAGAGCGGGCTTGCCGGCGGAGCCAACGGTGGTCTCGGCACCGGCCTGGGCACCGGCCTGGCCGGTGCGCTCGGCGGCCCGGGGGTCGGCCTGTAGGATCGTGGAATCCACCCCCCGACGCCTCCGGAGTGAGCTATGCCAACAATCGTCGTAGAAGTTATGCCCAAGGCCGAGCTGCTCGACCCGCAGGGGAAGGCCGTCGCCGGCGCCCTGGGTCGCCTCGGCAAGACCCGTTTCACCAGCGTTCGCCTGGGCAAGCGATTTGAACTCACCATCGACGGCCACGTCGACGACGCCGTGCTCGCCGAGGTGCAAGAACTCGCCGACACCGTGCTGTCCAACACGGTGATCGAGGATGTCATCGGCATCCACGTGCTGGAGGCACCCGCCGGAGAGACGCACTGATGCGCATCGGCGTCGTCACGTTCCCCGGTTCGCTCGACGATCGCGACGCCGCGCGCGCGATCCGCCTGGCCGGCGCCGAGCCCGTCGCCCTCTGGCACGGCGAGCACGACCTGCACGGCGTGGACGCGCTCGTACTGCCCGGCGGCTTCAGCTACGGCGACTACCTGCGCTGCGGCGCCATCGCGAGCCTCTCTCCGATCATGGCGGAGGTCATCAGCGCGGCCAACAGCGGCATGCCCGTGCTCGGTGTCTGCAACGGCTTCCAGATGCTGACCGAGGCGCACCTGCTCGAGGGCGGCTTGATCCGCAACGACCACGGCTCGTTCATCTGCCGCGACCAGAAATTGCGCGTCGAGAGCGCCCTCACCGACTGGACCGGTGGTTTCGCGGCCGGCCAGGAGATCACCATCCCGCTCAAAAACGGCGAGGGCGGCTTCATCGCCTCCGCCGACACGCTCGAGCGCCTCGAGGGTGAGGGCCGCGTGGTCGTGCGCTACGTCGGCATGAACCCGAACGGCTCGCTCAACGACATCGCCGGCATCAGCAACATGCGCGGCAACGTCGTCGGCCTGATGCCGCACCCCGAGCACGCGGTCGAGCCGGGCTTCGGCCCCGACACCGTCGACGCCATGCGCAGCGGCACCGACGGGATCACCTTCTTCACCTCCGTGATCGAACGGATGCTCGTCAGCGCGTAACAGCGTCCGCACCATGCGGTTGTCGGCGCGCCGGAGCGCCGGCGCGCTAGCCTGTCAGGGTGACGTCTAACAGCGGTGTGCGTGTGGGTGCCGCTGTCCGAGGGATGCCGCCTGGCTACTTCGCGTTGGTCATGGCCACGGGGATCATCTCGGTCGGGATGCACCTGATCGGCGTCCAGACGCTCAGCTTCATCCTCATGGTCGTGTGTGCCGCGGCCTACCTGATTCTCGTGGCGCTTACCGGGTGGCGGCTCATCGCCTATTCCGCGGCCTTCCTTGCGGACATGCACGATCCCCACCGCGGATTCCAGTTCTTCACTTTCGTCGCCGGCACCAACGTCCTGGCTGCCCGTCTCGCCATCGAGGGCTGGTTCGGCCTGGCGACAGTTCTCCTCGGCGTGTCCGGAATCACCTGGCTGCTGCTCGGCTACGCTCTCCCGTGGTTCGCGGTCCTGGGCCGCAGCGTGCGCCCCGTGCTCAACGCCGCGAACGGGACCTGGTTCATCTGGGTCGTCGCCAGCCAGTCGGTCGCCGTCGTGGCGGCCTCGTTGGAGCCCGTGTCGGGCGATGCCAGGGCACTGCTCGCAGTCCTCGCGATCTTGTCCTGGTCGGTGGGCATCTTCCTCTACGGTGCCGCGGGTGTTTTCGTATCCTTACGGCTGGTGCTCTATGACATCCGGCCTGAGCAGTTGGACCCGCCCTACTGGGTGTCTATGGGCGCGTGCGCGATCACGGTGCTGGCCGGTGCCCGCATCGTCGAAATGGCGGACGCCCCGATGGTGACCGCGACCCGGGGGCTCGTTGCGGGCGTCTCCGTCATGTTCTGGGCGTTCGCCACCTGGCTCATCCCCGTGCTCATCGCGGTGGGGTTCTGGCGTCACGTCACACACCGAGTGCCACTGCGCTACGAAGCGACGCTGTGGAGCATCGCATTTCCCGTCGGGATGTACGCGGTCGCCGGAATCTACCTGGGCCAGGCCGATGACCTTCCACTGGTCGGGCAGATCGGGACCGTCTCACTCTGGGTGGCTCTCGTGGTGTGGTTGGTCATGTTCACCGCGATGGTCCGCCAGCCGCTGCGGGCAGGTGGACTGTTTCGTGGATCCCCTGACCCGCGGCACCTGACCGTTGAGCCCGCAGTCACCGGCCAACCGAGAAAGTGAGAACCGACCCGTGCAGAAAATTTCGATCGAGGCGTTCGCCCGCGAACACCTGAAGGCAGCCGCAGCCGGCACCAGTGGTCGCGCAGCCGGAACGGTCTTCGGCGGCCACGAGAAGGTGATGCGTCAAACCGTCATCGCGCTGCTGGCCGGGATCTCCCTGAGCGAGCATGAGAATCCGGGTGAGGCGACGGTCTATGTCCTCAGCGGGCGCGTGCGGCTAAGAGCCGGCGACGACGTCTGGGAGGGGCGCGCCGGTGATTTCCTGATCGTTCCGGACGCACGGCACAGCCTTGAGGCGGTCGTAGATTCCACGGTCCTGATGACCGTTGCCAAGAAGGGCTAGAACGCCAGATCGAGGACCGCCGCGACAGGCGCGCAGCGGTCCCCCGTGCCGGTGATCAGGCGATGATCGTCCACGGGTTCTCGATCAGTCGGGTCAGCGTTTGCAGGAACTGTGCGGCCACAGCGCCGTCGATGATCCGGTGGTCCGCCGACAGGGTGTAGCGCATCCTGTGCCGGGCAACGATCTCGTCCCCGACCACGACAGCCTCGCGGACGGTGCCGCCGACGGCCAGGATCGCCCCTTCGGGCGGGTTGATGATCGCGGTGAACTGCTCCACACCGAACATGCCGAGGTTGCTGATGGTGAACGTGCCGCCCGACATCTGACCGGCTGTGAGCTTCTTGGCGTTGGCCAGGGAGACGAGCTGCTTGGCTTCCGTACCGAGCTGGCTGACGGTCTTCTGGTCCGCGTCCTCGATCACGGGAACCACGAGGCCGTTGCCCGAGGCGACAGCCACACCGATGTTGACGCGGTGGTGCACCAGCATCTCGACGCTCGCGTCGTCGATGTAGGACGCGTTGACCTCGGGGTGCTCGCGGAGGGCGAGCGCGCTCGCCCGAATCAGCAGGTCGTTGATGCTCACCTTCGGCCGACCGGCCTGAACGAGTTGCGCGTTCAGCTCGGTGCGCAACTGCACGAGGTTCTCGGCGTCGGCCGCGGCGGTGACGAAG
Source organism: Cryobacterium sp. TMT2-17-1 (assembly GCF_004402765.1). Taxonomy (NCBI): domain Bacteria; kingdom Bacillati; phylum Actinomycetota; class Actinomycetes; order Micrococcales; family Microbacteriaceae; genus Cryobacterium; species Cryobacterium sp. TMT2-17-1. The sequence continues at coordinate 28,724 of NZ_SOGC01000053.1, read as the reverse complement.
AAGTGCGGAATGGTGCGGGCGCTCTCACCCAGCCGCCGCGCGATGATGCGGCGCATGTTGCTCAGCGGGATCGCCTCGGACGCGCGCTTGTCGAGGGTGTCCGGTGAGGGTGCGGCGGCTGCCGCGCTCGGAGCGACCACGGTCGCGTTAGGGACGGCGGAGTCGGCACCGGGCGCGGTCGCCTGGGCGAGCAGTGCGTCGGTATCCGAGCGGATGATGCGGCCGCCGGGGCCCGTGCCGCGCACCTGGCTCAGGTCGAGATGGTTTTCCCGCGCGAGCTTGCGCACCAGCGGTGACGCGAAGAGGCGCTCACCGCGCCCGGCGGCGTTCCCGTCCGCATTGCCATCGGTCGGAGGAACTGCCGGTGCGGCCTCGGCCTCCGGCGTAGCCGCCGGTGCGTCGGCAGCGGCGGCCGGCGTCGCCCCCGGCATGACACTCGGCTTGCCGTCGTCCAGCAGTGCGATGGGCTCGCCGATGGAGACCAGCTTCCCCTCTGCCACGAGATGCTCCGAGAGTGTGCCGGCCTCGTAGGCTTCGTACTCCATCGTGGCCTTATCGGTCTCGATCTCGACGAGCAGGTCCCCGACCTCGACCCGGTCACCGGGCTGCTTGTGCCAGATCGCGATCGCGCCTTCCTCCATCGTGTCGGAGAGGCGGGGCATTGTGATTTCGATCATGATTTTTCACCCATCGGGTAGCGGCGGCGACCGACGGCGTCGAGGGTCTGACGGATGGCGCCGATGACGTCCTCCGCCGACGGCAACGCGGCCGTCTCCAAAGGTTTTGAGTACGGGAGCGGCACCTCTGCCATCGCGACGCGTCGAACGGGCGCGTCCAGGTAGTCGAAGGCGCCATCGGAAATCGTGGCCGCGATCTCAGCGCCGATTCCATAGGTCAGCCAGTCATCCTCGAGGATGACGGCGGCATGCGTCTTCTTGACGGACTCCACAACCGTTTCGCGGTCCAATGGACGCAGACTGCGCAGGTCGATGACCTCGATGTCGAGGCCGTCCGATTCCGCGAGCTGCGCCGCGACCTGCGACGCGACGTGGGCCATCCGTGAATAGCCGATCAGAGTGATGTCGCTTCCCTTGCGGGTGACGGCAGCCTTGCCGATTTCGGCCGACACGTCGCCGTCAGGCACCTCGCCCTTGATGTTGTAGAGCGACAGGTTTTCCAGGAACAGCACGGGGTCATCGTCCCGGATCGCCGCGATCAGAAGCGCCTTGGCGTCGGCCGGCGTGCTGGGTGCGACGACCTTCATCCCGGGGACGAAGGCGTAGAAGAGCTCGATGTTCTGCGAGTGGGTCGCACCCAGCTGCTGTCCGCCGCCACCCGGCGTGCGGATGACGAGAGGCACTCGGGCCTGTCCACCGAACATGCCGTAGATCTTGGCGGCGTGGTTCACGATCTGGTCGAGCGCGAGCAGGGAGAAGTTGATGGTCATGATCTCGACCACGGGGCGGAGCCCGAGCATCGCGGCGCCGATGGCGGCACCGGTGAAACCCTCTTCGGCGATCGAGGTGTCCCGCACGCGCTTCTCGCCGAACTCGTCGAGCATGCCCGCGGTGATCTTGTACGCGCCTTCGAAGAGACCGATCTCCTCACCCATCAGGAACACATTCTCGTCACGCAGCATCTCGGAACGCAGCGTGTCGTGCAGTGCCTGGCGATAGGTCATGATGCTCATTGGTTGACTCCGTAGTCGGGGATCGGTGCCGGCTCGAACAGAGGCTGCCCGGGCAACCGATGGGAGTCATTGGCCACGGCTGTGGCGTAGGTGTAGTCGAACAGGGTCGACACATCCGGGAACGGGCTGTTCTCGGCGAACGCCGCCGCCTCGGTTGCCTGAAGGGTTACTTCCTCGTCGATCTTCGCCAGTTCCTGCTCGTCAAGCAGACCGTCCGCGACCAGCTTGGCGGCGAAGGTGTGCACCGGGTCTCGTTCCTTGACCAGGGACATCTCCTCGTCGGAGCGGTACTTGGCCGGGTCGACGACGGAGTGCCCACGCAGTCGTTCCGTCACGACCTCGAGAAGGAAGGGCTTACCGCTGCGAGCCTGAGCAACGGCACGCTGGGCGGCCTCGAACACGGCGACGGGATCGAGCCCATCGACGCGTTCCGACGCCATCCGGTACGCGGATGCGCGCTTGTAGAGGTCCGGCTCAGCCGAAGCCTTGTCGACCGTCGTGGCCATTCCCAGCCTGTTGTTGATGATGACGTAGACGATCGGTAGGTTCCAGAGAGACGCGATGTTCAAAGACTCGTGGAATGCTCCGATGTTCGTGGTGCCATCGCCCATCGTGCACAGCACGATCTCGTCGCCGGCGCGGTAGTCGATGGCCAGGGCGGCCCCCGTCGCCAGCGGGATCTGGCCGCCGACGATGCCGTAGCCGCCCAGCATCCGCTTCTCGAAGTCGAACATGTGCATCGAGCCGCCCCACCCCTTGGACACCCCGTCGGATCGGCCGTACAGTTCGGCCATCACCCGGTTGGGGTGGATGCCGCGGGTGATCGCGTAGCCATGCTCGCGGTAGTTGGTGAAGAGGTAGTCGCTCGGGCGCAGCGCGGACATGAGCCCGACGACCGCAGCCTCCTCGCCGAGATTCAGGTGGCAGTAGCCGCCGATCAGCGCTTGCGTGTAGGCCCGTGCGGCTCGCTCTTCGAACCGGCGGATGAGCATCATCTGGCGGTAGAACCCGGTCAAGAGTTCCCGGTCGGCCGGGGAGACATCGGGTTTTGCGCCCGGGGTCGGCCGATCCGGGGAGGTGGTTGGTCGGGACTGAGTCGCCACGGATGTACGCGCTCGAGTGGTCATGAAAGAACTCCCTGCTCGGCCTTCGTGAGGTCGGAGATCGAAGAGTCGCATCGAATTTTAATGATACGAATTAGTTTCATTCTACATCCGAGAGTACGTTTGCGTTTAACGTTTTTTTGAAGATCCGAAGGGCCGGACATGGACTCAGCGACCCCAGCGAGCCCGGTTCGCAAGCGCGGCCGACCCACGGAGGCGGGGCGCGTCGAGCGTCGAGGCCAGATCCTCGACGCCGCGTTGCCGGTCTTCCTTGAATATGGCTTCGGCAAGGCGACGGTGGACCGGATTGCCGCCGCGGCCCGCGTCACCAAGCGCACGATCTACACCTACTTCGGTGACAAGGATGGCGTCTTCACCGAGATGCAGCGACGCCTGGCCGCGAACGTCAGTGGCGAGCCTCTCCGCACGGAGACGCTGGAATCACTCGCCGCGCGTATCGTGTACGGGTTGCACTCGGCCCAGATGATCGGACTACACCGCCTCGTGATCGCCGAGTCGCTGCGTTTTCCCGAACTCGCCCGACGGCTGCACGACAACGGCGACATGCGCCACATCGCGCGCCTCGCAGACCACATTCGGGCCGAGCACGGCCAGGCGGCCGCTGCCCATGCCGAGCAGCTCTACGCACTGCTGCTGGGCGAAGACTACCGGCGGCGGCTGCTCGGGCTGCTCGAACCGGTGACCGCCGCCGAGGCCGCGGTCCACGCTCGGTCCGCGCTGGCCGTCATCCAGTTGACGACGGCGAGCCCCCTGTCCGGCGCCGCATCGGCAGCGGGTGCGCCGAGTCCGTGATGACGACCCGGTCGTCGATCCTGCCCTGGCGCATCTCATCGAGGACGTCGGTCAGCTCCTCGAGGCGGCCAGTGGCGACAGCCGGGTGGAACACTCCACGGTTGTGGAAATCAGGGCTTCGACAAGGTCACGGCGGGTGCCCCCGATCGAACCGCGAATGGTGAGGCCCTTGAGCACGATGTCGAAGATCGGCGCCGACAGCCCACCGCCGTCAGGCAGCGATGGGCCTCAGCTGCAGCCGCTCGTGCTGCCACAGCTTTCGCAGACGTAGCACGAACCGGCCGGACGCATGGCGGTGCCGCACGACATGCACAGCGGCGAATCCAAGCTGAGACCCTGCTGAGCCTCGAGTAGTTCCGCCGAGGAATGCACCGCTCGAGTCGCCCCTGCAGGCGGCTGGGCCGGAGGCAGCACCTGGCTCGGTGGCGCCGTTTCCGTTGCTTCAGAGCCACCCGCATTGAGCTGGGAAACGCGCTCGGCGGTCGTGAAGATCCCCATCGACGAGCGCGTGGCGAACGGCAGGTGGTCCAGGGCCAGGCGGCGGAAAATGTAGTCCATCATCGACTGCGCCATCCGGATGTCCGGGTCATCGGTCATCCCCGCCGGTTCGAAGCGCAGATTGGTGAACTTCTCGACGTAGGTCGGCAGCGGCACCCCGTACTGTAGGCCGATCGAGACCGCGATGGAGAATGCGTCCATGACCCCGGACAGAGTAGAACCCTGTTTGCCCAGCCGGAGGAAGATCTCGCCGAGTTCGTCGTTGGGGTACAACCCCGCCGTGAGATGCCCCTCGGCGCCGGCGACGGCGAAGGACGTGGTGATCGACGTGCGGGACTTCGGGAGTCGCCGCCGGATCGGCGACGCGGGCTGCACGACCGGCACGGACGCCGGGGCGGCCTTGCCGTTCGATAGGGGCTGACCGACCTTGCAGTTGTCGCGGTAAATGGCCACCGCCTTGAGCCCGAGCTTCCAGCCCTGGAAGTAGACCTCCTCCACTTCGTCGACCGTTGCGCTCTGCGGGAGGTTGACGGTTTTGGAGATGGCTCCGGAGAGGAACGGCTGAACCGCGGCCATCATGCGCACGTGGCCCATCGGCGCGATGGCCCTCTTCCCCATGGCGCAGTCGAAGATCGCGTAGTGTTCCGGTTCGAGCCCGGGGGCACCGATGACCTGTCCGTGCAGGGCGATGTGTTCGACGATCGCCTCGGCGGCCTCCCGCGGGTACCCCAGGCCGCGCAGCGCTCGGGGCACGGTCTGGTTGACGATCTGCATGGAGCCGCCACCCACCAGCTTCTTGAACTTCACCAGTGAGAAATCCGGTTCGATTCCCGTGGTGTCACAGTCCATCATGAAGCCGATCGTGCCGGTCGGAGCGAGAACACTGGCTTGCGCGTTTCGCCAGCCGGACACCTCCCCCAACATCAGGGCCTGCTGCCAGGCCGCCGACGCGCGATCATGGATCTCGCCGCTCATGCCACCCGAGGTCTGCAGGGCGATGTCGGCTGCCTCGTGCTTGCGCATGACTCTCGTGTGGGCCTCCGCATTGCGCGCGAAGCCCTCGTACGGGCCAACCACCCCGGCCAGTTCGGCCGAACGCCGGTAGGCGGTTCCGGTCATCAGGGAGGTGATCCCGGCGGCCACGGCCCTGCCCGACTCGGAATCGTAGGCGTGACCGGCGGCCATCAGGAGAGCACCGAGGTTGGCGTAGCCGATGCCCAGCTGGCGGAACGCGCGGGTCGTCTCACCGACGGCCGGCGTCGGGAAGTCGGCGAAGCAGATCGAGATGTCCATCGCCGTGGTGATCAGCTCGACCGCCCGAACGAAGGCATCCGTGTCGAACACGTCCTCCCCCGGGACGGCGTCGGCGCGCAGAAACTTGAGCAGATTGAGCGAGGCCAGGTTGCAGGACGAGTTGTCGAGCGACATGTACTCCGAGCAGGGATTCGACGCCGTGATCCGACCCGATTCGGGATTGGTATGCCAGTCGTTGATGGTGTCGTCGTACTGGATTCCCGGGTCGGCGCAGTCCCACGCCGCTTGGGCGAGTTGACGGAACAGGCCCGGTCCGTGCACTGACTCGATCTCGCTTCCGTCCTGCCGGGAGGTGAGGGAGAAGCTGGTGCCGTTTTCCACGGCTCGCATGAACTCGTCACTGACCCGAACGGTGTTGTTGGCGTTCTGGTACTGCACGCTCGCCATGTCCGCACCGCCGAGGTCCATGTCGTAGCCGGCATCCCGCAGAGCACGGATTTTGCCTTCCTCCCTCGACTTGGCCTCGATGAATTCCACGATGTCCGGGTGGTCCACGTCGAGCACCACCATTTTGGCAGCACGCCGGGTCGCCCCGCCGGACTTGATCGTGCCCGCGCTGGCATCGGCGCCGCGCATGAACGAGACGGGCCCACTGGCCGTTCCGCCGGAGGAGAGCAGTTCCTTGGAGGAACGCAGTTGGGACAGGTTCACCCCCGCCCCAGAACCGCCCTTGAAGATCATCCCCTCATCGCGGTACCAGCCGAGAATGGACTCCATTGTGTCCTCGACCGAGAGGATGAAGCAGGCGCTGACCTGCTGCGGCGATGGCGTCCCGACGTTGAACCACACCGGGGAGTTGAACGAGAAGACCTGATGCAGGAGCAGCCAGGTCAGTTCCGCACCGAAGACCTCCGCGTCGCCGTCCCCGGCGAAGTAACCGTTCGCCGACCCGGCAACCACATACCGCGTGACCACCCGGTCGATCAGCTGCTTGAGGCTGGACTCCCGCTCGGGCGACCCGATGGCCCCGCGAAAGTACTTGGTGCTCACAATGGTGGAGGCGTTCGCCGACCAGGTGTCCGGGAACTCGACACCCTTCTGCTCGAAGACGGTTTCGCCATTCTTCCAGTTCGTCTGCACGACATCGCGAAGCTCCCAGACCACCTCGTCGTACGGGTGGACCCCGGGCGTGCTGAAGTGGCGCTCGATGGCCAGTCCGGCACTATGCGCACCCTGATCGCTTCCGTCAGACCCGGCTTCGGCGTTCTGATTCCTGCTACTCACGTTCGCTCCCCACTCACGACACCCGAATGCCGAATTACTACCAGTGGGTGTCGACTCCTCAGTGAACCACTACATGTAGTGATTGTGTTTTTCTGCTTCGGCTCGGGCGTGTCCTCGACGGGCAGTGCTGCAGAAAAAAGCCCGCCTGGCGGTGCGGAGCAGGGCTGCACGCACAGGCCGGCCGATCAGTGCCGCGCCGTCGGCCAGGACGACGGCCCGCATCAGATCCCCACCAAAAAACGTTGCGCTGCTGAAGGGGAAAATCTGAGCCCCGCGGCGCAACCACGTCGATAGAGGGGTGGTGTTCCGTGCGGTGTGCAGCATCCCGACGGTGGCCGGGCACCCGCGCACCGACGGCAGACAGCCGCACCGGCACGCGAATGCATGAAACGATGGATTTGTCCGGTACCGGCCCAGCTTCGTCAACCTAGTCCGGCGATCAACGGGAGGCCACGAAATGGCAAGAATCTACACCAGAACCGGCGACGCCGGCAGCACCGGGATGCTTCATGGCGGCAGGGTCTCCAAGGGTGATGAACTCATGGACGCGGTCGGCGACATCGACGAAGCGGTGTCTGCCCTCGGTCTGGCGCGAGCGGGATGCGCCGAGCCCGAGCATGCCGCGATCCTGTTCCGCGTGCAGCGCGATTTGTTCGTCGTCGCAGCTGATCTGGTCGTGAACCCAGCTCACCGCGACCGCCTCGTCCCGCGCATATCGCTGGTCGTTCCGGACATGGTCACGGAGCTGGAGGGAATCATCGACGGGCTGGTGACCGCCCGGCCGCTGCGGCCGGTTTTCCTCATCCCCGGGTCGACGCCCACCGAGGCCGCCATCGATCTGGCCAGAACGGTGGTGCGGCGGGCCGAGCGGCACACGGTGCGGGCCGGTGTGGTCGGGCATCCGGTCAGCGACGACGCGCGGCACTACCTCAACCGGCTCTCCGACCTGCTCTACGTGCTTGCCCGGCACTCGGCGGGCCCCGAAACAGAGCCTGCCAGCCACGACTGAGGACGACTCAAAATTGAATTCTCTCCCTCGCCGGTTCCTCCTCCGTTTAGCCTCAATACCGTTCAGTTAAGCGTTTGAGTGGTGATTTTGGCTCGTGGAGGGGTAGTACACGGTCGCGAGTTCTATCGCGGAGGCCTCGGCCGGATCAAGGATCGTGGTCAGCAGCCGGTCGGCGTCAGGGTTGTCGCGTCCGTCGTCGATCGTGTAGTCCACGACCCGCACGGTCAATGGTGGTGTCGATTGCCGCCCCGGCCCGAGGTCGGGATGATCGTCGCCAGCCAGGACCCGTCAGCGAGGGTCTCCTGATGCCGAGGGCGGAGGTTCGTCTTGACCCACCAGAGCAGGTCAGCGCCCGTCGCTGCCGCTTGAGCCCACAACCGGAAGCCGGAGAAGCCGCGGTCGGCGAGGACCAACATGCCCGGTTCGAAGCGCCCTGCGAGCTCTCGGGAGAGTTCAATTTCCAACGTCGCGCACGGGCCAATCACCGCGTCCAGAATGGCATGCGTTCCGCACTCAGCCAGGGCCACCAGGCGTGCCTGCGGGAAAGCAGATTGTTCGCCCCGGCTGCCCGGCCCCCGGGGGCTAGCAGGCGGTACTCGATCTAGCCGCAGTGCTGCTCGTCGCTCCGCTGCCGCGCACCCGTGCGCTCTGGGCAGCCACACTTGTCACCGGAGTAGCGCGGCACCAAGCCGCGTTGATCGTCGTCTTTCACCACGTGCTCGCCGACGGAGTGGCCGGCCTGGTCGTGCTGGGCGGGCTCGTAGACCAGTCGGACGCTACCGGGACGCCCAGGGCCGTGGGCCCGAAGACGCATGAATCCGATTTCCCGCGGCCGCAAGCATCCATTCGCCAGCTCGCCATCGACGCCTGGACCCGCCGGCTAGGTTCACTGCGAGCTCTCCCCGCTCTGCTGCGCCGCCTCCAGGACGCGGCCCGGGAATTGCGGTCGGTGCGGTGGACGCGCCTGAGGCCAACGTCGCTTAACCGGCCGACCGGCCCGCGACGAAGCCTCGCTACGGTCACGGTGGCGCTGGACGGGATCCGCAACGCCGGTCACGCCCAGAAAGCCACGGTCAACGACGTCGTGCTCACCGCGATCGGTGGCGCACTGCCGAACTCTCCTGCCACTGGCCAAGGCCCTGCACGAAGGTTCTACTGAGGCAATTTGGGAAAGTCGCGTCGGGGCCGCTGCCGGGTAACGTTCCGACGAGACCGCCCAGGATGCGCCGGTCGATCGCGACGAGTCGCCCGAGTCCCCGCAATAAATTCCTTGGCCGACATTCAGCCCTAGAAGTCGGGCACGTCGGGCAGAAACTACTGCGGGCGCGGGCTGTGCCATCCACCAATAGCGTTGTTCCCGACGATCTGCACGACGCCAATGGTCGGCCGGGCGAGTCCGGTCAGTATCTACTGGAATTCAATCCTCGCAGAACCCTCAGCGGATATGGAGCGAGGGAGAGCTCCATCGACCGAGTCTCTGTTGCGCGCGGTTAGCCTCCGCGCAACAATGCCCCTCGAACGGCTTATCCGATTACTCCTACGCCTGGTCTCGGAAATCGCGGATACCGTGCTCGCTCCGGCTCTTCAGCGCCAGCGTGAGCAGATGAATCAGATCGCGAAACCCCCGCTACCGGCGTCGAGTACTTGAACACTCGGTCCGTCCAGCCTTCTGGGCTCATCCGGCAACGAACGCGCCAGCCATCAGGTCAATTTCGCTTTCCGGGATATTGAGTCGGCGGGCTTCCACGACCCACCCGGAAACAGCGGCCTTGACTTCTAATAGCAGTGCGACGGCGTCTTTCACACGGAAGTACCGAGCCACGTCTAGGAGGGCGGCGGTGTCCGCGAAAAAGGTGTCGTAGTCGATGGACGTGGACAACTCTTTGGGTCCCGCTGCCGGGTTGGGGTTGAGGTCGAACGCGGGAGACAAGTCCCAGCTGCGTGTGGTGTCCGACCGGAGGAACCCGTGGTTTCTGAGATGGTCGTCGGTGTTAGAGATCAGGATTGAGAACGCGATCCGGCGCCACAGCTCGCGAAGGTCACGCGTCGCAGATGAGGATGACTGCTCAATGACCTCGGCGATTTCCAAGTAGCTGCGGTGCTCGCCGTCAACTGCTTCGAGCATCGTCATAGCGCTCACATATCCGATGCGACTATCCCCAACTCTGTCGAACCTGTTGAGCAGCAGCACGTTCCGGCCTGCGACACTCATCAATTCAGTGCGCGGCGTTCGAATGCCTGCCCGGCTGGCCAGCGTCAGAGCAAGCTGCTCCCACGCCATGACGTCCCATTCGTCGGAGGCAACACGGGGGAACTTCGCAATGAGCAATGCACCCCGGCCGTTGACAACGGAAGCTTTGGGCCGGGCACCACCGATAGAGCTTCCCGCACGCAGGAGTAGCCGCAACGATTCGTCATCGGGATGGTCGCTCTCAACAGATTCAACAGCGTGGAGAAGTCTCGGCAGGCCGACCAGGTGCGGCACGCTTGCAGCCGCCGGCCCCAGCCAATCAGTGGTCCCCGGACGACGGAACCGGAAGGCGCCCTGACGAAGGTCGTCGCGAACACCGAGCGTGTAATCAAGTTCGCCGAAACTGCGTGCAGCTCCACCGCCTTGTGCGGCACGGTGGTGTTCGGATCTTTCGATGAGTTTGCGTCCCCAGCGGTCGGGAGCGCAGTCCGTGAACGCCCCGAAAAGGCGACGCCCGTCCGCAGTGTTGAAAGACCCGGATGAGAGGGGTAGTCCCGGATCGAGCGAGTACGCGTCTGGTCTGGCCAGATAATCGATGTCGTAGGTGAAAGTGGCGCTCTCGGAGTTGCGTCGACGATGCGCGTAGACCGTGCCCGCGCGGACGTCGACACCGTCTATTTGCACCCAGACTTCCGCGTCAGACATCGGCCTGTTTCTTCGGCCGGCTCTGACGCACACGCTGCGGGAGAACTTCCTCGGAGCGAAGCCGGCCGATGTCGCTGCGATAAGGGTCGGCGCTCTCAACGACCGTGTCCATGATTCCAAGTGCCCGGAAGACACGCAGCGCGGTCTCGAGGCTGACGCCTCCCTGCCCTGATTCCAGCTTGTGGAGGGTTGCCCGGCTCATGCCCGCGCGGTCCGCGACCTGCGCAGCAGTCAACCCGAGAAGTTTCCGCCACGTCTGAATGTCTGTGCCAAGTTCACGGAGAGCACGCCGGACGGGGATGGGGGTTAATCGCTTCTCAACCATTGACTCTCCTCCCTAACGTCTATTATTTTATACACTAACGTTTATAAAGCATTTGATACTTCGCCTTAAATTGGTTTCCCGTCTGCGGCGGATCGCAGCGCACCGGACGAGTGTGCCGCGTGTCGGGCGTGTGGCGGGCAGACTCCGGTGCCTTTACGGGCGGAGAGGTTCACGCGTGCCCACATTTGGCAGGAATGTCGGGTGCGGCCCAAGCTCACACGACTCACAAATCGCACCAGACTCACAAGACTCACGAGGGACTGCCTCGAGTTCAGTTGACTCCAGGGGTGAGTGGTTTCAGGCGGCCGCGCGAGCCGGGCGAATGGCCCCTTCGATCTCCGCGCAGGCGCCTGATGTCTGGCATCGGCGAAGAGTTTCTTCATCCCGCCGTGGCGGAGCAGAGCCATGTCATCGATCGAGTCCGCGCCGGCGAGCATCCCCGCGACCAACGCGGTGACTTTCAACCCTGCGTTCGCCCCGAGGTACCCCGGCAACGTCAATCACCGGCTGGCAAGCTCGCCCAGGCCCGTGGAGGCGGCCAACATCATCGCAGGGACGAGTCCGGCGGCCGACACGAGATTGGTGTCATCGAGGGACGCTGACAAGGCCGTGGGCCTATGGAAAAATTGCATCTACGAGATGCCTTTCGTGTCAGTCGAAATGAACCCTGAGTGAGTTCTATTTTTCCTGATCTGGAAGGCATTCTCTGTTTAACGCGCCGTCAACTCCCCAGCCTCACCGGTGGATTGAGGCTTAGGACACCGTGACCAACACCGGGGGGACCGGCAGGCGAGGTGACGGCGTGCGTCGAGCACCCCAGGTTCGCCGCCATCCGGCACGGTCGGGACCGGATGCCGCCGACAGGCCCCCCGGTGGAACAGTGCGTGCTCGGGTGGTCGGCCGTGCACTGACGTCGGTGAACTCCGGGACCGCAATTTCGTGGTCGATGACCGCACCGTCGGCGATGAAAGCCCCACGGCCGATGTCCGTGTTGCTGGCCAGGCGCGCCTCGTTTCCGACAATCGCATCGGCCCCGACATGCACGTTCGCGCCGACGAAGACCCGCGCGCCGATGATCGCCCCGTGGTCGATCCAGCTCCCCTGCCCGATCCACGATTCAGGCCCGACCTGGGCGTCACTTTCCACATACGTTGCGCTCGACACGTAGGCGCTCGGGTTCACCTGGGCACCGGGCGACACCAGTCCACGCCCGTTCTCGTGACGCCGGTACTTCGTCACCTGGCCCTTCTCGAGTTCCACTTCCACACTCATTCTTGCCACTAGCAGTCTCCTCGATCTCATCGTGTGATTTATTAAAAGGATAACTCTGCTTTTAATAACCTGTCCAGGAAAGTTGCCCGGCGATCACGGCGCGGGCGCCGCAGCGGCCCGCCCGAATCATCCGTCGATGTCGCCCGGGCTAGACGGCGCTGGACGGCTCCCACAGGTTGATGCCCATGTCGACGGCGTGCTCGTCGATCGCCGTGATCTCGGCGTCGGTGAACGCGAGGTTGTCGATCGCGGCGATGTTCGTCTCCAACTGCTTCACCGAGGAGGCGCCGACGAGCGCCGTGGTGACGGTTTCGCGTCGCAGCACCCACGACAGGGCGAGCTGGGCGAGCGACTGACCGCGGGCATCCGCGATCTCGGTCAGGGCACGGATGCGCCCCACCGTCTGGTCGTTCACCATGTCGCGGCTCATCGAGCCGGCCTGCGAGGCTCGGGACCCCTCGGGCACCCCGTTCAGGTAGCGGTCGGTGAGCAGCCCCTGCGCCAGCGGGGAGAAGGCGATGCAGCCGACGCCGAGGTCGTCCAGGGTGTCGAGCAGTCCGTCTTCGACCCAGCGGTTGAACATCGAGTACGAGGGCTGGTGGATCAGCAGCGGCGTGCCCATCTCGGCCAGGATCGCGGCGGCCTGCCGGGTGCGCTCGGGCGAGTACGAGGAGATGCCGGGGTACAGCGCCCGACCGCTCGTGACGGCCGTGTGCAGCGCACCCATCGTCTCCTCGAGCGGGGTGTCCGGGTCGGCCCGATGGGAGTAGAAGATGTCGACGTAGTCCAGGCCCATGCGGCCGAGGGACTGGTCGAGGCTCGAGAGCAGATACTTGCGGGAACCCCACGAGCCGTACGGGCCCGACCACATGCCGTAGCCGGCCTTGGTCGAGATGACCAGCTCGTCGCGGTGCGGGGCGAAATCCTGCGCGAGGTGCACGCCGAAGTTGCTCTCGGAGCTGCCCTTGGGCGGACCGTAGTTGTTGGCCAGGTCGAAGTGGGTGACGCCTAGGTCGAAGGCGCGGCGCAGGATGGCGCGCTGCGTCTCCATCGGTGCGGTGCCGCCGAAATTCTGCCAGAGGCCCAGCGAGATCGCGGGTAGTTTGAGGCCGCTGCGCCCGGTGCGGCGGTAGGGCATGGAGTCGTAGCGGGTGTCCGCGGGAAGGTACGTCATCCCTTCAGACTCGCACAGTCGGCTGGGTAGCCCTCTGCCCCACTGATCCGCCGTGTCATCCGTTCGGCCGATGCGCGGCTCCCCCGCAACCCTGCGAAGATCGAAGCTCCCCCTTCTTTCGTCCCGTTCCCCACCCCCTGGAGTGTTCCCCCGTGTCTCCCCGCCTCTTCTACCGCACCATCGCCATCGCTGAGGCGGTGACCTGGACCCTCCTGATCGGCGGCATGCTGCTGAAATACGTGGCGGATGCCGGCGGCACCCCGGTGCGGATCGCCGGCTCCCTGCACGGGTTCGTCTTCATCAGTTACGCCCTGACCGCCGTGCTGGTGGGCCTGAACCAGCGCTGGCCGGTCCGGCTGATGGTGCTCGCCGTCGCCACGGCGATCGTGCCCTACGCAACGGTGCCGTTCGACATCCGTCTCGACCGCAGCGGCCGGCTCGACGGCGACTGGCGCCGCGTCGCCACCGACGACCCGCGCGACCACACCTGGGTGGGCACGCTGCTGCGCTGGATGCTGAACCGTCCGGTGATCCTGATCAGCAGTTTCGCCGTGGCCGCGGTGGCGATCATGACGGTGATGCTGTCGCTGGGTCCCCCCGGCGGGCGCAGCTAGCGGGCGGCCAGGCCGCTGCCAGGCTATAGCCGGGCGGCCTCGGAACCGGCGCTGGAGCGGCGCGGCGGGTAGACTCGCCAGGTCAAGCATCCGTTATCTCTGGGAGAACGCCACTCGTGACCGCTGTTACCACCACACCCTCCCGCGGCATTGCCGACACCGTTGCAAACGCGATTGCGACGCCCGAGAAAGAGCAGCCGTTCGACGCGCTGGGGCTGACCCCGGGCGAGTACGCCGAGATCCGACAGATCCTCGGCCGCCGCCCCACGAGCGGCGAGCTCGCGATGTACTCGGTGATGTGGAGCGAGCACTGCTCCTACAAGAGTTCGAAGAAATACCTGCGCTCGTTCGGCGAGAAGGTCTCCCCCGCCATGAAGAAGAACCTCATGGTCGGCATGGGCGAGAATGCCGGTGTGCTGGATGTCGGCGAGGGCTGGGCGGTCACGTTCAAGATCGAGTCGCACAACCACCCCTCCTACATCGAGCCGTTCCAGGGTGCCGCGACCGGCGTCGGCGGCATCGTGCGCGACATCATCTCGATGGGCGCCCGCCCCGTCGCCGTGATGGACGCCCTCCGTTTCGGACGTCTCGACGACCCCGACACCGCCCGCGTCGTGCACGGCGTCGTGTCCGGCATCTCCTTCTACGGCAACTGCCTCGGCCTGCCCAACCTCGGCGGCGAGACCTGGTTCGACAAGGTCTACCAGGGCAACCCGCTCGTCAACGCACTCTCCGTGGGAGTGTTGCGCCACGAGGACCTGCACCTCGCCAACGCCACCGGCACCGGCAACCAGGTGGTGCTCTTCGGAGCCCGCACCGGCGGCGACGGCATCGGCGGGGCATCCATTCTCGCCTCGGACACCTTCTCCGAAGGCGGCCCCACCAAACGCCCCGCCGTGCAGGTCGGCGACCCGTTCGCCGAGAAGGTGCTGATCGAGTGCTGCCTCGAGCTCTACCGCGAGAAGCTCGTCGAGGGCATCCAGGACCTGGGCGCCGCAGGCATCTCCTGCGCCACCAGCGAGCTCGCCTCCAACGGCGACGGCGGCATGTTCATCGAGCTCGACAAGGTGCTGCTGCGCGACCCCACCCTGACGGCCGAAGAGATCCTGATGAGCGAGAGCCAGGAACGCATGATGGCCGTCGTCACCCCGGAGAAGCTCGCCGGTTTCCTCGCCATCACCGCCAAATGGGATGTCGAGACCAGCGTGCTCGGCGAGGTCACCGACTCCGGCCGGCTCATCATCGACTGGCACGGCGAGGAGATCGTCAACGTGGACCCGCGCACCGTCGCGGTCGACGGGCCGGTCTACGACCGCCCGGTCGCCTACCCCACCTGGCTCGACGCGCTGCAGGCCGACAGCGCCTCCGCGCTGCCCCGCCCGACCTCACCCGAGGTGCTGCGCGAGCAGTTCCTGGCCTTGCTCGGCTCGCCGAACCTGGCCGACCCGAGCTGGATCACCGACCAGTACGACCGCTACGTGATGGGCAACACGGCCCTCTCGTTCCCCGACGACGCGGGCATGATCCGGATCGACGAGGAGTCGGGCCTCGGCTTCGTCATCGCCACCGATGCGAACGGCCGTTATTGCCAGCTTGACCCGTACCGCGGCGCGCAGCTCGCTCTGGCCGAGGCCTACCGCAACGTGGCCGTGACCGGCGCGGTGCCGGTCGGCATCAGCGACTGCCTCAACTTCGGTTCGCCGGAGAACCCCGAGGTGATGTGGCAGTTCGCCCAGACCGTCGACGGTCTAGCCGACGGATGCCTGGCGCTCGAGATCCCGGTCACCGGTGGCAACGTGTCGTTCTACAACCAGACCGGCGACCAGCCGATCCACCCGACCCCTGTGGTCGCCGTGCTCGGCGTGATCGACGACGTCGCCCGCCGCGTGCCCAGCGGCTGGCAGGACGACGGCCACAACATCTACCTGCTCGGCGTGACCCGCGAGGAACTGGACGGCTCGGCCTGGGCCGAAGTCATCCACGACCACCTGGGCGGGCTGCCGCCCGTCGTCGACCTGGCCGGCGAAGCCGCCCTGGCGGGGCTGCTGCACGCGGCGTCGATCGAGGCGCTCATCGACAGCGCTCACGATCTCAGCTCGGGCGGGCTGGCGCAGACGCTGGCCGAAGCGGTGCTTCGGTTCGGGGTCGGAGCCCGCGTGTGGCTCGGCGACATCTGCGAGCGCGACGGGATCGACGCATCCGTCGCCCTGTTCTCGGAGTCGGCCGGGCGCGTGATCGTATCGGTTCCTCGGGAAGACGACGTGAAGTTCCTCGGCCTCTGCGAGGGGCGAGGCTACCCGGTGCTGCGCATCGGCGTGACGGACTCGACCTCGGCGAGCCTGGAGATCCAGGACCACTTCACGGTGTCGCTCGCCGACTTGCAGACGCGTCACCGCAGCACCCTCCCCTCCCGTTTCGCGCAGTAGGGGTTCCTCCTCCGCCCGTTCTCCCGCTCCCCTCCGACCGACCGACCCCGTTTCGCCCCTGCGTGCGACCAATCGGCCGCCATCGCCGGGATCAAAGTGGCACTTTCCGCGCACGCGCGAGCGCCTGCGGTCGGCGCCTGTGGATAGAGCACCGTGCGAATCGCAGTGGGTGGCATCATCGTGCGATGAGACCGCCTTCTGAGCTGCCGGCCGAGCTCGGTGATGGGCCGTTTTCCGTCGCCGACGCTCGACAGCGGGGAGTCAATTCCGGGCGACTGCGGCGCAGCGACCTCGCGCGGCCCTTCCACGGCGTGCGGGCGCCTGTGGGGCGCGGCCCGTCACCGGCCCCCATCAGCGACGCGGACAGGTGGGCACGGATCCGTGCAGCAGCGCGCACCCGGGCCTATGACTACGCGGTGCGGATGCCGTCAGATCAGTTCTTCAGCCACGCGACGGCCGCGCTTCTCCACGGGCTGCCTCTCCCCGCGCGACTCCTCGAGCGGTCAATCGTGGATGTAGGCACAGGCATTCGGACCCGGCGCCGCCGGGGCACGGGCGTGCGCGGACATCTGATTCCGCTGGACCGGGTGCGCGTCGTTTCGGTGGGACACCTCGCCGTCGCTTCAGCGGTCGACGCGTGGGTCCAGCTGTCGACGGTCCTCACCCTCGATGAGTTGATCATCATTGGCGACTCCCTCGTGCGCCGCCAGCGGCCTACGGCCACGATGGCGGAACTTCACCTGGCCGTTGCGCGGCACGCGGGCTTGCCCGGTGCCTGTCGTCTCCGCGAGGCCCTCGCCCTGGTCCGTCCGCGCACCGATTCTGCAAAGGAAACAGTGCTGCGACTTCTCATCGTGCGGGCAGGCCTGCCGGAGCCGGAAGTGAACCTGACCCTCGTCAATCGATACGGCGCCTTCATGGCCTTGGGTGATCTCGCCTACCTGCGCTACAAGGTCCTGATCGAGTATGACGGCGGCCAGCACCGCGAAGACGAACGACAGTTTCACCGCGACATCGACCGGCTGGACGAGCCCATGGAAGAAGGGTGGCGGGTCATCCGTGTCAACAAATCCCACTCTCCCCATGCGGTCATCGCCCGAATTCGCACCGCCCTTCTCGATCGCGGTTGGATCCCCTAAATCCCACCTCCAGCCCCACACCCTCTCCAGGGGTCGCGTGCGCTAGAAACGCCGCCATTCCCCGTCGTATGGCGGCATTTTGAGCGCACGCGGGGCCGTGCAGCGGGGCGCCCGCTAGATCGAGAAGGGGGCGCCGAGGTGGAGCTCCGAGCGTGACCAGAGCGACTCTGCGACCGCGGGGTCGAGCGAGGTGCGCGTGGGCTCCTGCAGCGTCGGCAGGCCGCGCGTGAGATAGCGAGGGCCGTAGTAGTCGCCGCCACGGGCGTCCGGGTCGACGGCCGCACTCACCGTGGGCCAGGCCCCGGCGTCCTTACCCTGAGCACCGAAGGACTGCAGGGTGTCGGCGAATCGGCTCGCACGCGACGGCTGATTGACCCCGCGGATGCCCGGCGTCAGACCCGAAATCGAGTAACCGGGGTGTGCGACGAGGCTTTGCACCCCGTCAGTGCCGCCGGCTCCGGCCGCCCGCAGCCGTCGATCGAGCTCGAAGCCGAACACCTGCATGGCGATCTTCGACTGCGCGTAGGCCTTCCACCGGTTGTAGCCGGACTCCAACTGCAGGTCGAGCAGCGGCGAGTCCAGCAGCCGCGAAATCATCGACCCGAGCGCGACGACCCGGCTGCCGGGCGTGCGCCGCAGAGCCGGCAGCACCCGCGCGGTGAGCGCGAAATGGCCGAGGTAGTTGGTCGCGAAGACCAGTTCGTGCCCGTCGGGGCTCAGCTCGCGCGTGCGCGGCGGGTGCACGATGCCCGCGTTCAGGATCAGCCCATCGATCCGCGGCAGCTCCAGCAGCGCGTCCGCGGCACGGTGTACCTGGGTGAGGTCGCTCAGGTCCAGCGGTATCGCCGACACGGATGCCCCGGGCACCCGGGCGTGGATGGCCGCGACCGCGGCTTCCGTCTTCGCGAGATTGCGGCAGGCCAGCACGACGTGGGCGCCCGCGGCGGCGAGTTGCTCGGTGGTGAAGTAGCCGAGGCCGGCGTTGGCGCCGGTGACGACGAAGGTCTTCCCGAACTGGGCCGGAAGGGCGCGCGACGCCCCGGGGAGCGCGGAGGTCTGAGAAGTCATGAGGTGGCCGGCGACGTGGTGGCGGAAGAATCGGGGCTGGTGCCCACGACCGGCCGTGCGACATCCGTTCGTGCCCCCGCAGCTCGCGGCGCGGACCCGTTCGCCGACTCGGTGCCGGCGATCTTCTCGTGGTGGTGGATGACCTCGGCGATGATGAAGTTCAGGAACTTCTCGGCGAAGGCCGGGTCGAGCCGAGCCTCCTCGGCCAGTCCGCGCAGTCGCTGGATCTGCAGCAGCTCCCGCTCGGGGTCGGCGGGGGGCAGGCCGTGCGCGGCCTTGAGCCGTCCGACCTGCTGGGTGAACTTGAACCTTTCCGCCAGCAAGTGGATCAGCGCGGCGTCGATGTTGTCGATACTCTGACGGATGCTGCCCAGTTCGTCGATCGCTTCCTGCCCCGCGCCGGCGGGCAATTCCTCGTGTGCAGCCATGGTTCGACGATACCGTTTCGCGCGCGGTGACCGCACGACCGGCACTGCCCGCCGTCTTCGATGGAGGCCGCGGGCTACCACCCGGAAGCGGTCACCCGCTCCAACGCATTCCACGCCCGCTCCGCCGAGGTCGACAGTTCCGGTCGACTTCGCCCGGCGCGCGAGTCGATCTCGACCGGAAGTGTCGATTCCGGCGCCATACCGGTCGCCATTAACTCCGTGACCACTGCAGCGGCGCGGGCGACTCCGCCGACCCGGACGACCCGGACGACCCAGACGACTCGGACGACCCAGACGACTCCGCCGACCGGGCCGCCCTCACCGGCCGCGCCGACCGCCGCGCCGACCCCGCCCGCCCAGGCAAGCGCAGCCGCCGCTGGGTCAGCAGGATGCCGAGCAGCACCAGCGCCGCCCCGGCCGGCTCGTGCCACGAGAAGGTCTCCGAGAGCACGAGCACCCCCAGCAGCACCCCGACGACGGGTGTGACATACGTCACCGTCGACGCGTTCGTCGGTCCCCAGGCGCGCAGCACGTTGATGTGCCAGATGTAGGCCACGCCAGTGCCGAGCGCGCCGAGAGTGAGCAGTCCGGCCACGATCGGCACGGTCAGTGCCACCGGATGCGCCGCCACCACCGGGGTGGCCACAAGCATGATCGCCCCGGCGATGCCGATGTTCAAGAACGCGAAAGTCGCGGGGGCGATCGGCCGGCCGCTCAGGAACCGGCGGGTGTAGCCGAACGTGAAGCCGTAGCAGACCGCCGCGCCCAGGCAGGCCAGCTGGCCCCAGAGGTCGCCGGTCAGGGCCGCGTAGCGCCACGGCGCGATGATCACGACCACGCCGGCGATGCCCACAAGGATGCCTGCCACCTGCCCGCGCGCGAGCCGCTCCACCCGGAACGCGAGCGTCGCCATCACCGCGGTCATGATCGGCGTCACGGCGTTGTAGATGCTGGCCAGACTCGACGACACGTACTGCTCCGCCCACGCGAACAGAAGGTGCGGCACGACGCATCCGGTGATCGCGATCACCAGGAAATGCAGCCAGACCATCTTCTCGCGCGGCAGCACCGGCCCATTGGCCACACGCGGACGGCTGGTCAGCACGATCAGGCCGAGCGTGAAACCGCCGAGCACCAGCCGCGACCACGCCACTTGGCCGAACGTGACCCCCTCGAGGGCCACTTTCATGAACAGGAAACTGGATCCCCAGACCACACCCATGCCCAGGAACTGCAGGGTGACCCGGGTTCGTCCGGCGGCGGGAACGTCTCTCACCTGCCGACTGTACCGCGCCCCGCCGACACTCCGCACGGACGCGCTCGACCGCGGCCCGCTGCACACGCCGGAGCACGCCGGAACGCGCCGGAACGCGCCGGAACGCGCCGGAAGACGCGCCGAAGCGCGCCGGAGCACGCAAACGGGCATCCGGCGGTGCCGCCGTCAGGCCACTTCTCTCGTCTCGAGCGGCCGCACCCGGTACTGAACCGAAGGCGCGCCGTACCCGTCGAGCCGCGCCCGCAGCCCGGCCCGCACCCGAGGCCACTCGCTGTCGAGGATCGAGTAGATCACGGTGTCCCGCCAGCTGCCGTCGGCCCGCCGCCGCTCCCGGCGGATAATCCCCTCATACGTGGCCCCGATGCCCGCGATAGCCGCGCAGGACCGCACGTTCATCACATCCGCCTGGATCTTCACCCGCCCGAACCCATGGTCGAAGGCCAGCCCGAGCAGTAGTAGCTTCGTCTCCGCGTTGACGGCGGTGCCCCAGACCCGCGGATCGTAAGCGGTCCAGCCCACGTGGGCCGACTCGTGTTGCAGGTGCAGGTCGCCCAGCGTGGACATGCCCACGAGGTCACCGGCGTGCGGGCCGCCGGCCAAGCGCACCGCATAGGGCAGTCCCGCCCAGTGAACGTAGGCATCCGCCCAGTCGGTGAACTCGGCCGGGTCCGTGCGGAGCCCGCCCGGGCCACCGCCAAAACCGCCGTCGAAAACCATTGGATGCGCGATCGCGCCGTGCAGCTCGGACAGCAGCGCACGGGTGAGAGGTTCGAGCCGCACATAGTGGCCCACGATGGCGATGCTCTGAGGTCGTTCGGCAGTCATGCCGACACTGTGGCAGCGCCAGGTTGCCACCGAATGAACGGCAGCGGTCAGGTCGGCGCGAACGAATTCGACGGAGATTTTGGCGAAACCGGATGCCGCGGGCCGGTTTTCGCCCTCCAGCAGCAAAATCTCCGTCGAATTCGTCAGGGCACCGAGCGGAGGCCTTCAGCACCGCCCGCAGCCCGCCGTTGACAGCCCGTGGCCCGCGGCCCACAGCCGCGCTTGCCTCAGTCGACGAGATCGTGGCGCGAGATGATCTCCTCGCGGCCAGGACCGACGCCGATCGCCGAGATGCGGGCGCCGCTCATCTTCTCGATCGCGAGCACGTAGGCCTGCGCGTTCCGCGGCAAGTCCTCGAAGGTGCGGGCGCCGGTGATGTCATCGGTCCAGCCGGGGAAGTCCTCGAAGATGGGCTTTGCGTGATGGAAGTCGGACTGCGACACGGGCACCTCGTCGAAGCGCACGCCGTCGACGCTGTACGCGACGCAGACGGGAATCGTGTCCAGGCCGGTCAGCACGTCGAGCTTGGTCAGCACGAAGTCGGTCACCCCGTTGATGCGGGCCGTATAGCGGGCGACGGGCGCGTCGTACCAGCCGCAGCGGCGCGGGCGCCCCGTGGTGGTGCCGAACTCGAAACCGTTGGCGCGCAGGAACTCGCCCGACTCGTCGAACAGTTCGGTCGGGAACGGGCCGGCGCCGACGCGGGTCGTGTACGCCTTGACGACGGCGATGATCCGGTCGATCCGGTTCGGGCCGATGCCCGAGCCGGTCACGGCGCCGCCGGAGGTCGCGTTCGAGGAGGTGACAAACGGGTAGGTGCCGTGGTCGACATCCAGCATCGTGGCCTGGCCGCCCTCGAAGAGCACGGTCTTTCCGGCGGTGAGGGCCTCGTGCAGCAGCAGGGCGGTGTCGGCGACCATCGGGCGCAGACGCTCGGCGTAGCTGAGCAGGTCCTGGACAATTTCGTCGACCGTGATCGCGCGACGGTTGTAGACCTTGACCAGCAGGTGGTTCTTCTGGGCCAGGGCACCCTCGACCTTCTGGCGCAGGATGTTCTCGTCGAACAGGTCCTGCACGCGGATGCCGACGCGGTTGATCTTGTCGGCGTAGGTCGGGCCGATGCCACGGCCGGTGGTACCGATCTGGCGCTTGCCGAGGAAACGCTCGGTGACCTTGTCGACCGTGCGGTGGTACTGGGTGATGATGTGAGCGTTGGCGCTCACCTTGAGTCCGGACACGTCCACGCCGCGGGAGATCAGCGCGTCAAGTTCTTCGAAGAGCACCTCAATGTCGACGACCACGCCGTTGGCGATGATCGGCGTGACACCGGCGGTGAGGATGCCTGACGGCAGCAGGTGCAGCGCGTACTTCTCGGTGCCGATGACCACGGTGTGGCCGGCGTTGTTTCCCCCGTTGAATTTGACCACGTAGTCAACCCGGCTGCCGAGGAGGTCGGTGGCCTTGCCCTTGCCCTCGTCGCCCCACTGGGCTCCGATCAGAACGATCGCTGGCATTTAGTTTTCTCCTCGGATAAAGAACGCCTCGGTGGGCGGGGCCGGGTCGGTGGCCCGGTAGCCGTCCGGTGTGCTGGTCTCCTGATCAAGGCGGCTGATCACCGTGGGATCGGCGCCATTCAGGAAGGTGGTGAGACGGTCGAACTCGTTCTGTTCATTGATCTCGCCCGCGGCCCGGCGCAGCGCATAGAGCGCCCGCAGGAATCCGCGATTGGGTTCGTGGGTCCAGCGCACCGGGCCCTGGCCGTGCCAGCCTGCCTTGCGGAGCGCGTCGAGGCCGCGGTGGTAGCCCACGCGCGCATAGGCATAGGACTCCAGGGTTCGACCCTCGAGGTACGTGGCGTCGGCCAGCACGGCCCACGCCAGGGAGGACGTCGGATGGGCCTCCACCACGCCGGAAATACTGCCGCTATCGGCTCGGCGGAGCGCCTCGATCACCTCCGGTTCCGCGGGAAGAAGGGTCTCGGGCTGCTCAATCAAATTGTCGCCGGTCACACTCGATCCTAACAAGGCCCGGACCGCTCCTCGCCGAACAGGCCACCGGAGAGGGAACCGAGGATGGCCGCGGCGACCTCGTCCCGCGGCCGGTCCGGTTCGAAAACGAGCCATTCCAGGCCCGCCATCAGCACGGCACCGAACACGCTCGACGCCATCAGACCGCAGGTCGCGTCGGCACGGCTGCCCGGCTTCGCCTCCGCGATCGCGTCGGCGAACACGGCGAGGGCCTCGTGCCGTAGCGCAAAGAGCGTCTTTTGCCAGGTGCGGTCGGTGCGGAAGATCTCCGCCGCCATCAGCTTGGACAGTGCTGTGTTCGCCGCGATCCGGTCGAGCAGCGCGCGCACCAGCGCCTCGAGGGCCGCGCTGCCGTGCAGGCCGGCCGACGCGGCGCGGAGGGTTTCGGCGAGCGCGCCGACCCCCTCCTGCAGCAGTTTCTCAAACAGTTTGTCTTTGGAGCTGAAGTTGTAATACAGGCTGCCCTTGGCCACCCCGGCCCGCTCGGCGACCTCATCCATCGTGGTGCCGCTGATGCCCCTGGTCGCGGCCAGCTCCAGCGTGGCGTCGAGGATGGCGCGTTTCGTTCCGGTGGCGCGTGCCATTGGAGTTCCTTTCCACGGGCAGGTTCGGTGCCGGCAGGTTCGGTGCCGGCAGGTTCGGTTCGGTGCCGGGGCCGCGCTAGATGGTCAGTTCGGGGTGCAGCCGGCCCACGGTCCAGATCCTCTGGCGGCCGGCGCTCCAGGCGCTGATCGCGATCGAGCCGACCAGCATCACGGCGAGGACGGCAACCGAAACCCACAGTCTAGAGTCGATGCCTCCGGTGATCAGTTCGCGCAGCCCGGTCACGACGTACGACGCCGGCATGAACGGATGCAGCACCTGGAAGAACACGGGCGTGGTCTCCACCGGATAGGTGCCGCCCGACGAACTCAGCTGCAGCATGAGCAGCACGAGGCTGACCACACGGCCGGCCGCGGCGCCGAGCAGGATGATGAACATCTGCTGCAGAGCCAGGAAGGCGAGCGTCGTCAGGTAGAGGAACGCGCTCATCCCGAACCAGTGTTCGGGCTGCAGGCCGATGCCGTAGACCAGCACGAGCACCATGATCACGACCTGGGCGAGCCCGATGGCCATCGCCGGCAGGAAGCCGGTCATGGTCGAGCGCAGCCCGGAGGCGGCGCTGGCGAGGGCCCGGGTTGGCAGAGCCCGCAGGATCAGCCAGGTGATCAGCCCGCCGACGAAGGTGGCCAGGGCCAGGAAGAAGGGTGCGAACCCCTCGCCGAAACTGTCGGAGGCGTTCTCCCACTTCTGCACGAGCGTGACCGGGCTGGCGATTACGGCCGTCTTCTTTGCAATCTGGTCCGCGGTGAGGTCGGGCGCACTTTGCCCGCCCGTGGTGAGGGAGTCGGCGAGGGTGCCGCTGCCGGCGGCGAGTTCGGCGGCGCCGGTGTTCAGGCTCACGCCGCCGTCGACGAGCTGCCGGGTGCCGTCGGACAGTGACCCCGTGCCCTCGCCCAGCAGCTCGCTGCCGGCGAGTACGGAGTCCGCCCCGGAGGCCGCGGTGGCGGCCCCCTCGGCCAGGGAGGCCGCGCCGGCCGAGAGTTGCCCGGCACCGGTGGCCACCTGGGCGGCGCCGGAAGCCCCGGCGATCAGCTTGCCGGAGAGTTCCCCGGCTCCGGTGGAGAACTGGTCGCTGAGCCCGGCATAGGTCTGGGTCTGGGTGAGCGCGCCTTGGGCACCCGCGTTCACGGCGCCGGCGCCGGCGTCGAGGTGCTCCACGGCCGGCAGGAACGCCGACGCGGGGGTGCCTTCCGGTGCCGCCTGTATCTGCAGGAGCAGGTCGTGCAGTCCGGTCGACACCGAGGCGGTGCCGCCGGCCAGCGTGCCGGTTCCCGCGGCGATCTGGTCGGCGCCGTCGGCGAGCTGCACCGATTTCTCGGAGAGGGTCGCGGCACCCGTGGCGGCGGCCTGCATCCCCTCGGACACCTGCACGGTGCCGTCGGAGAGGGTCACCGAGGAGCCGGCGAGCGCCCGGGCGCCGTCGGACAGCGTGTCCAGTCCGGTCGCCAGGGTGCCGGCGCCGTCGGTGAGGCGCGCAACGCCGTCGTCGAGGGTGAGCGCTCCCTCGGCAAGGGCATCGAGGCCGACCAGGAGGGAGCCGGTCCCGGCCGACGCTGTGGTGAGCCCGTCGAACAGCCGGCCGGCGCCACCCGCTGCCGAACGGATGCCGTCACCGGCCTCGTTCACCCCCACCAGGAGCGCATTGACGGTCTGGTCGCCGATCTCGGTGGCGACCGCGTCCCGCAGTTGAACCATGGCCTGCTTGCCCATGGTCGTGGCGAGAAAACTGTTGCTGTCGTTGTAGTCGACCTGCACGGTGGCCGAAAGCGGGGTGTCGGTGCCGGCGGAGACGGCGCTGGCCGAGAAGTCGCTCGGGATGGTGACCGAGAAGTAGTAGTCGCCGTCCCTGACGCCCGCGGCGGCATCCGCCCCGTTCGTCACGGTCCAGCCGAGCTCGTGGCCGTCGACCAGCTCGTCAACCAGGTCCTGGCCGGCGGTGACCGGTTCGCCGTCCCGGCTGGCGCCGGCGTCTCCGTTGACGAGCGCCACGGGGAGGTGGTCGAGTTCGTGGTCGGGCGCCCAGAAGGCCCAGAGGTAGAGCGCCCCGTAAATGAGCGGGATGAACATAAGCACGACGAGGGCGATCTTGGGCATCTTGCCCTTGCCGAAGCGGTGCAGTTCGGTGCCGGAGGAGAGGAAGGCGAACATTCAGCGGGTCTCCTGATTCAATGGGAGGGCCGAGGTCATCCCGGCCTTGGTCATCACGACAACGGCCGGGTCGATGCCGAGCTCGGCCCACATCTCGGTTTCGGGCGCGGTCGCGGACGCGATCACGCTGGTTCCGGCGGCGGCGACACAGGCGAGGCGCTGCCAGAGGATGCGCCGGGACTCCGGTGCGTGCACCTGCTCGACCTGGTCGAAGAAGAGGATGCTCGGCTCGTTCATGACCGCGAGCGCGGCCCTCAGCAGCACGGTCTGCACCTCATTGAGGTCCCAGATCACGGTGTCGGCAGCCGGAATCGGCACGCCGCCGAACACGGGGGCGCAGACGCGGCGCACCTCGGTGTCGTCGACCGAGCGGATGAACGCCCACCAGGGGGAGATCCAGGCCGTGCGCTCACGGATTGCGGCGCCGACGGTGACCGATTCCTCGAGGGTGTCGATGTCGTGGAAGCCGGAGATGCCGGTGCGCTTCTGCACCCGGCGGGCCCGGCGGGGCAGCTCGTGGCCAAGCACCTCGAGGGTTCCCTCGCTCGGCTTCATGCGACCGGCCAGGGTCAGCATCAGGCTGGTGCGGCCGCTGCCGGTGGGGCCGCAGAGCACGGTGAGGCCGGTACCGGCCTCAAAGCTCAGGGGCCCGTAAACCGAGCCCCGCTTGAATCGCAGGGCCAGGTCGTGCGCCCTCACTGTCGACTGCACGTCGATCCTCTCGTTTGTACTGACTAGTCAGTATAGAACAAGGGATCGACGTGCCGCGTGCCACGGCTCAGGCCGGCGCGCCCCGGGTGCCGCCCGGACGGTGACGTGGCCTTCGCCACGTTGAACGCCGTTCTGGCCGCGGCTAAGACTCCGGAGTACCGGATGCTGCGCGACGACGCGGGAATGTCACCGCGTCGCCGCGGCTGGGAAGCTTCGCGAGCTCGGCCTCCGCGGGGGTGGGAGCTTCGGCCGGGGCCGGGAGGGTCGACCAGCGCAGCAGAGCGGCGGCGCTCGTCTCCGCCGGAAGCTCCCCGGGAGACACCACCATCACCCGCGCATCCGTCAGCATCGCCGCCCGGATCAGCGCGTCGGCGGCCGGCACCGAGCCGAGCTCACTTGCGCCGAGGGCATCGGCCGAGGTGGCTGCCAGCCACGGCTCGCGGTCGAGGGCGATCAGAGTCGTCCCCGCCATCCGGTCCGGGGCCAGCATCAGCACATCGACCTGGCCCTGCTGCAGGGCCCGCACCACGGCCGCGAAGTCGAGCTCGGAGAGGCCGCTGCCCTGTCCCGTCCCCAGCCGCTCGAGGGCGTCGTGCTCCTCCTGCGCGAGAATCGCCGCGAGGTGGCGATTGAGGTCACCTTCGAGTTCCTCCTGCGTGGCACCATCCGGGCGGGTGTTCGTGGCAACGACGTGCAGCACCTCGCGGCTGGCGGGAGAGAGCTGGTCGACGAGCAACTGGCGGGCACGCACGTCGCCGGTGAGCACGAGCAGCTCGGCCTTACTGTCCCGCACGACCTCGTCGATCGCGGCAGCGATCTGGCCCTCGTTGCGCTTCCACACCTCCTCGGTGCGGTGCTGATAGCGCCCGTTCGCAAGGAAGTCGTCTTCGGAACCCACCTTCGTGAGAAACTCCGTGTCGCCCTCCACCTTCACCTTGGAAACCGGGTGCGAGCGGCTGAGCCGGTAGAGGGTGACCTCGCCGCCGTCGCGCCCGGCCTCGGCCACCACGTACCTGAGGTCCCGTGGGCGGTGGATCAGCAGGGGGATCAGAGCGGGCACCGGCCCGTAGGAGACCAGCAACTCGCCGAGCGGCTCCCCCGAGAGCACCTCGTTGAATTCGACCACGCCCTGCCGCACGAACATCAGCCTGCCTATCGAACCGCCCACGCCCGGCGGCTCCTCAATCAGCTCGATGATGGTGCTGATGTCGATCTCCGGGGCACCGGCATCGGTCAGCGCTTCCCGCAGGGTGCGCTGGCGCAGGGAAGAGGTTCGCCGGGGGTTCTGCGCATCCTGGGTCACGTCAACGTAGGCACTCGACACCGAACCGGATCGACGGTATAAGTCCGCGAGCCCCTCATTACCGAAATCAGCCATTGCGGAGTCCTTTCTGTGGCAGTTTATTAACCACGGTATCCCCGGGTTCCGGCGTTCACAACCCTGCCGGACGGTCCGCAGCGGAGCGGAAAAGCGGCCCCTCTCCGGTCGTTACAGGGCGGTCTGCTGGTGCGTCGCGACGCACCAGCCGCCGTCGGCGAATACGTAGGTCGTGGCCGCGTTCGCCTCGATCACCTCGTCGCCGCGGTGGGCCAGGAGCCGGTAGACGAGCACCCCGGCGTGTTCGTTCTGGCGCACCACGGCCGGCTCGCGGAGCTGGTAGCTCGTGATGGCGGGCATCTCCTTGAAGAAGGCGATCGCTTCGTTGCGGGTGACGATCCTGCCCGGCAGGATCAGCAGTCCGTCCGCGGTCATCGTTCGCCGGTAATAGTCTCCGCCGCGGCCGGCGAGAATCGCCTGCCACCCTTCGTGCTCTTCGTGAAGGAGGCGGGCGGGCAGATCGTCAGTGATCGCAGTCATGACCCAACGCTAGCCCCTCAAAGCACCGACTGAGCCTCTGGGAGCGGGACTGAGTTCTGGATCTGCGGCCGGGCGAGCCGCCCGTCAGTACCGCGCCGGGTCGAGCTCGGGATCGGGCTCGGGCTCGGACTCAGCCGCAGGCGTGCGCGGTTCCGGTGCGGGTCTCGGCACAGGCGACGCCGAGCGGATGACCGTGGCCGGCTCACTCACGAACGTGCGCCCGGTCGGCGACGTCCACTCAAGCGTGCCGTCACCGAGGTGCAACACCCGCCACCCGGTCTCG
>NZ_SOGC01000005.1:0-46164 GCF_004402765.1 Cryobacterium sp. TMT2-17-1 | reverse complement strand
GCCGCGATCCTTGCATCGATCGAGCACGGCCTCTCCAACGGCCGGATCGAATCCGTCAATACCAAGATCCGACTACTCACCCGAATCGCCTTCGGCTTCAAATCACCCGGCGCCCTCATCGCCCTGGCCATGCTCAGCCTCGGCGGCCACAAACCAGTGCTCCCCGGCCGGGTTTAACCCACAGAAGCAGCAGGAGAGCCAGAATCTCCGTCGAATTCGTTCGAGGCCGTGCGGGCGGGAACTGTGGATCAGGCTGCGTGGACCTGGGAAATTGCCCGAACGTGTCACTCCGAAGCGATGTGCCGGGCATGAACACAGGCGGCGCCCAGAACCTGGGTTCTGGACGCCGCCGCTTGTGCCGGAAGCACGTATTCGGTTCGGATCAGCGAGCGAAATTGCCCCGATAGTACTCGTATACCCAGCCGACGAGGCAGATGACCCCGATGCCCAACGCGATGATCGAGATCCACACGCCGACAGCCAGCCCCATGAAGAGCAGAGCAGCACTGGCAGCCAAGAGGATGGGCCACCAGCTCCACGGGCTGTAGAAACCAACCTCAGGGTCGCCGTCGTCGATATTCGCGTCAAGACGATCTTCAGGAAGCTCGCCACCCTGAGCACTGTGCACCCGGCTCAGGTAGAACGCGACGAAGCTGAAGAAGATCGCGCACAGGCCGAGTGTGAACGTCCCCGCCCACTCGATCTTGTTCTGGTTAGGGTCCAGAAGACCCCAGACCACATAGGCCGTCGTGACCACCACGAAGAACCCGCTCAGAACCCAAAGGAGATTGACGTTGGCTCTCATTTACTTCGTCCTTTTCGACGCTACGTCGTACGTGGGGGCATCCGGGGCGTCCTTCGCCGGCCCGATTCCGACTGTCATGGGCGCCTCCGGGTGGTTCAGGTCAAACGCGGGGCGCTCGGACCGGATGCGCGGGATGGAGGTGAAGTTGTGGCGCGGCGGCGGGCAGGAGGTAGCCCACTCGAGCGAGCCGCCGTGGCCCCACGGGTCGTTCACGGTGACCTGCGGTGCCTTACGGGCGGTGATATAGACGTTCAGGAAGAACGGGATCATCGAGATCGCGAGAATGACCGAACCGACCGTGGACAACTGGTTCATCCAGGTGAAGCCGTCTTCGGGCAGGTACGACGCGTACCGACGCGGCATGCCGACGACGCCCAGCCAGTGCTGCACCAGGAAGGTGGTGTGGAAACCGATGAAGAGGAACCAGAAGTGCCACTTGCCGAGGCTCTCATTGAGCATCTTGCCGGTCCACTTCGGCCACCAGAAGTAGAACCCGCTGAACATCGCGAATACCACGGTTCCAAAGATGACGTAGTGGAAGTGCGCGACGACGAAATAGGTGTCCGAGACGTGGAAGTCGAGCGGCGGCGAGGCAAGGATGACGCCGGTGAGGCCACCGAAGGTGAAGGTGACCAGGAAGCCGAGGGCCCACAACATGGGCGTTTCGAAGGTCAGCGAGCCACGCCACATGGTGCCGATCCAGTTGAAGATCTTCACCCCGGTCGGAACGGCGATCAGCATGGTCATCAGGGAGAAGAACGGCAGCAGGACAGAGCCGGTGACGTACATGTGGTGCGCCCAGACCGCCACGGACAGCGCCGCGATGGAGATGGTCGCGTAGATGAGGGTCTTGTATCCAAAGATCGGCTTGCGGCTGAAGACCGGGAAGACTTCCGAAACGATGCCGAAGAACGGCAACGCGATGATGTACACCTCAGGGTGACCGAAGAACCAGAACAGGTGCTGCCACAGGATGGCTCCACCGTTGGCCGGATCGTAGATGTGCGAGAGGAAAATGCGGTCGGACGCGGCGGCCAGAAGGGCTGCGGCGAGAACGGGGAAGGCCATCAGGATGAGGATCGACGTGACCATGGTGTTCCACGTGAAGATCGGCATCCGGAACATGGTCATTCCGGGGGCGCGCATCGTGATTACCGTGGTGATGAAGTTCACGGCGCCGAGAATGGTGCCGAAGCCGCTCAGCCCAAGCCCGACCATCCACAGGTTGCCACCGACGCCTGGGGAGAACGTCGTACTGGCCAGAGGCTGATAGGCGAACCAGCCGAAGGATGCGGCACCCTGCGGAGTGAGGAATCCACCGACGGCGACGAGACTGCCGAAGAAGAAGGCCCAGAAGGAAAAGGCGTTCAACCGGGGGAAGGCCACGTCGGGGGCGCCGATCTGCAGCGGCATGAGGGAGTTGGCGAACCCGAAGAACAGAGGCGTAGCGAACATCAGCAGCATGATCGTGCCGTGCATTGTGAAGAGCTGGTTGTACTGCTCCTTCGTCTGGACGACCTCGAGGCCGGGGGCGAAAAGCTGTGCGCGGATAACCAGTGCCATGACACCGGCAAGACAGAAGTAGACGAACGACGTGATCAGGTACATGTACCCGATGACTTTGTGGTCAGTGGAGGTGATCCACCGGACGATGACGTTGCCCTTGCGCTCGACACCGGTGGGCCGACGCGGGGCAGTGGGGGCTGCCGGCGCGGAAGGTGCCGTAGTGGTAGTAGTAGTCATGGACTAGTTGCCCTCCTGCTCGGTTGGTGCTGTCGTTCCTGGCAGATTTTGGTTGCGTGCGTAATCGAGGCCGAGCTGGCCGTCCTTGCCTGCAGCACGCAGGGAGTCGATGTACGACTCGTAGTCTGCCTCGGACACGACCTCGACCGTGAAGAGCATCAGCGAGTGATTCTCGCCGCACAGTTCGGCACACTTTCCGTCATAGGTGCCGATGCGCTCCGGGATGATCGACATGTAGTTGGTCTTGCCGGGGATCATGTCTTTTTTGTACAGGAAGTCAACGACCCAGAATGAGTGGATGACGTCGCGGGCGTCGAGCGCCAGTTCAACCTTCTGGCCGACCGGCAGGACGAGCGTGGGGATCTCGGACTGAACCAGCGAACCGGCGGGGCCGTCGACGTCGGGCTGGCCCTGGATGCCGGCACTGTAGACGTCTTCGTTGACGTAGTTGAAGTCCCAAGCCCACTGCTTGCCGATGACCTGGATTTTGACCTCCGGCTCATCGAAACGAGCCTCGATCTCTGCCTGGTCCCGCGCGGTGAAGGCGAAGAAGCCGACCACGAGAATAAGGGGAACGACCGTGTAGAAAATCTCGATCGGCATGTTGTAACGAAGCTGCACCGGAAGGCCGGTCTGACCCTTGCGGCGGCGGTAGACAACGACGGCCCAGATGATGAGCCCCCAGGTGATGAGCCCCACAATCATCAGAACGATCCACGACGTGGTCCACAGCCCGGAGATGCGCTCCGTCTGGTTGGTTACCGCCGGCTCACCCTCGATGAAGCCGGGGAGGTAGCCATGAAGCTGGGCTTGCGAGCAACCTGCGAGAACGAGGGCCAACGACGCTGCGATCGGAATTGCAGCCCATCGGAGACGATGGTTTTTGCGCACCAGTAACCTTTCGGTGAGACTCGACGACACTTAACTGGAAGTGCTTCTATAGACTTCCAGCCTACTGCGGGTGGCACGTTCCGTTGTGCAAGAACCGGCCTCCGAGATAACGAATTCGCCGCCAGTCATAGTATTTGCGGAGATACGAGCCCGTCGCGCTTTGTCTGGCGCCGGTGGGTCAGCTGAAGGAATCTCCACATGCGCAGCTTCCGCCGGCGTTCGGATTGTCGATCGTGAACCCCTGCTTTTGGATGGTGTCCTCGAAGTCGATGGATGCCCCGTCCAGGTAGGGGACACTCATTTTGTCAACGACGATCTCTACCCCATCGAAGTCGACGAGAGCGTCACCGTCGAGTAGCCTCTCGTCGAAGTAGAGCTGGTAGATGAGGCCGGAGCAGCCGCCGGGTTGAACGGCAACGCGCAGGCGAAGGTCCTCGCGGCCTTCCTGGGCGAGCAGGGTGCGTACCTTGTCAGCGGCGGTGGCGCTCAGGCCAACGCCATGGGCGGCTGTGCTGGCGACGACTGTGTCGGTCATGGTGCTCCTCAGTGTTCGAGTCGTTTTCACACGGTTTTTCGCGGCGGCTGGATGTCCGGTGGTGGCCACGAAGATTGTACTGACCACAACCGGGAATACACCCTCTGCATTCCCGGATTTCTGCGCTCTCGGTCGGGTCAGCTCCCGGTGCGCTGATTCAGACGGCCGAGTAGGAAGGCCTCACTGAGGATGGCCCGCTTGAACACTCCGAGATGCAGAGATTCGTTGGGGCTGTGCGCCCTGGAATCCGGGTCCTCGACCCCGGTGACCAAGATCTGAGCATCCGGAAACACCCGCACCAGGTCGGCGATGAAGGGGATGGACCCGCCGACGCCGATGTCCACCGGGCTTTCGCCCCAGGCTTCGGCCATGGCGCTCCGCGTCTCAGCGACGGCCCAGCCGCCCGTGTCGACCAGGAAGGCCTCCCCCGTGTCGACGTCATCGATGTCGATTCGGGCGCCGAATGGAGCCTTGGCGTGCAGATGCGCCTCGAGCGCACGGAACGCTTCGTCCGCCGACTGACCGGGAGCGATCCGGGTGCTTAGGCGAACGGTGACGGCCGGGGTGAGCGTGTTCGACGCGTTGGCCACGGACGGCGCGTCGATCCCGGTGATTGTGATGGCCGGCTGGGACCAGATCCGGCTGAGCACCGAGCCGTGACCGATCGGGCCGACGCCGTCGGTGAGCCCGGTTTCCAGGCGGAGCTGCTCCACCGAGTAGTCCGGAGTCGGAACATCGATGCTCGTCAGCCCGCGGACCGCGACGGCGCCGTCGTCGGCGTACAGGCTGTCGAGCAGACGAACGACGGCCATCATTGCGTCGGGAACCGCTCCCCCGAACATGCCCGAGTGCGACGCGTGGTCAAGGGTGCGTACCGTCAGTCGGAACGTGACATTGCCGCGCAGCGCCGTGGTCAGTGCGGGGGTGTTGATGTCCCAGTTGTTCGAATCTGCGACGACGATGGCATCCGCGCGCAGGGACTCCCGGTTCTCCTCCAGGAAGGTGGTGAAGGACCGGCTGCCGAACTCTTCCTCGCCTTCGATGAAGAGCGCCAGGCCGAGGTCGAAATCGGGTCCTTCTGCTTCCACGAGAGCTCGGATCGACGCGATGTGGGCCATGACTCCCGCCTTGTCGTCCGCCGCACCGCGTCCGTAGAGGCGGTCGCCACGCACGGTCGGTTCGAACGGGTTGGAGTCCCAGTCCGCATCCTGGCCGGGGGGTTGCACATCGTGGTGCGCATAGAGCAGAACCGTCGGGCGCCCGTTGCGTGCCGCGCGGGTGGCCAAAACGGCCGGATGGCCGAGTTCGGCACCGCCCGGGATCCCGGCTCGCTTGATCTCGACCGATTCGAACACCCCGAGGTCGCGGACCAGGACCGCGACGGCATCCGCGCTGGTGGCCACCTGAAGTGCGTCGAAGGCATCCCAGGAGACGGAGGGAATCCGCACCAGGGAGCACAGGTCGGCAATGGTCGTGGGAAGGCCGCGTTCGACTGCCGCACGAAGAGCCGGGGCGGCCGGTGAGATTGCCGGGGGCGCTGTTTCTTGAATATCGGTCATCAGGTAATCTTAAGGCAACCAATTGCAAGGAACTGATGTGGCTAAGCCTGTGAACCCAGACGCACAACCATCCATGGAGACCCCGGACGAGACCAGGTCTCGCCTCGCGGCCACCCACCCTGTCGGCAAAGGGCAGGCGACGCCCAGCCGCAAGCAGCAAGAGGCTCTGAATCGGCGCCCGCTTGTTCCAGATGACCGCAAGCTCGCGGCCAAGCAGGCCAGAGGCAAGGCCGCCGAGGCTCGCGAGCGCGCCCGGGTGGGTATGGCTGCCGGAGATGAGAAGTTCCTCCCCGTGCGCGACCGCGGTGTGCAGAAGCGCTTCGTGCGCGACTTTGTCGACGCCCGCTTCAACGTGGGCGAATTCATGATTCCGGTGATGTTTCTGGTCATCCTGCTCAGCGTATTCCCCGACGCGGCCGTGCAGACGTACGGAATCCTGGGCCTGTGGGCCTTCGTCATCGTCGCCGTTGTCGACTCCGTCATCCTGGGCTTTATCGTCACGCGCAAGCTCAATGCCAAGTTCGGCGCTGAGAAAGCCGAGCGTGTGCGCTGGTACGCAGCGATGCGTGCACTGCAACTGCGTGTGCTTCGCCTGCCGAAACCACAGGTCAAGCGCGGCCGCTACCCCGCCTGACGCCGGAACTTCTCACGCGCTCAGGCGGAGAAGGTCCCCGACCTGATCAAGGGCACGCGGAGTTCCTCGTCCGTCAGCGATCCGTGCTGACCGACCATCGAACGTGCGGACTGATTCGGCTCGCGGGAGTCGTAGTAGGCGATGAGCTTGCGTGCGGCCACGATCACGTCGCCGATGCGAGGCAAAACCTCGGGTGCAACATCGCCGAACAGCCCGGACTCGACTGCTTCCGCGCGGCTGAAGACCCAGGCGCGGTGGCCTTCAATACCGCGCCACGTATCGGCGAGGGCCGCGCCTGAGTCGGAACCGAGTTCGGGTTCGAGGTAGAGGTGCAGGCACCGGGGATCCCCGCCGATGTGGCGGACGCCGCCGATGAGTTCGGGGACCGTGTCGAAGAGCACGTGTCTGGTCATCGGGACGTCGATGATTCCGTGGTCGGCCGTGACCAGGAGACCCTCATCGGCTTTCAGTGCGGCTGCGAAGCGGGCGGCCGCGCCGTCGAGGTTCTCCAGCGCGGCCAACCACCGTTCGGACTCCCAGCCGTGCGCGTGGGCGGCCACATCCAGCTCGGGGACGTAGACGTAGACGAGGGCGCGCGGCTCGGTGTCCAGAAGGTGTCGCGCGGCGGCAAACCTGTCGGACACGCTCTCCGCGGGTACGTAGTGCGCGCCGCGAAGCGCCGCCTGGGTGAAGCCGGATGTGGTGTACCGGCGGGGTCCGATGGCGAAACCGCGGATGCCGGCATCCGCGGCCCGTTCGAAGACGGTGCGCGCACGCTGCCAGGTCTCCGGTCGCATGTCGTCGTCCCAGCCGGTCAGCTGGTTCACCACACGGTCCCGGTCGGCGTCTCGGACCCGGTAGCCGACGAGTCCGTGC
This sequence comes from Cryobacterium sp. TMT2-17-1, assembly GCF_004402765.1. NCBI lineage: Bacteria > Bacillati > Actinomycetota > Actinomycetes > Micrococcales > Microbacteriaceae > Cryobacterium > Cryobacterium sp. TMT2-17-1. The sequence continues at coordinate 39,121 of NZ_SOGC01000005.1, read as the reverse complement.
TGCCCGGGTGCGACACCCGTGGTAAGGGTCGTGATGCCTGCAGCCGTGGTGGATGGGAAGACGCCGTCGACCACGCTGGACTTGGTCAGTAGCGAGTTCAGGAATCGGGCGTGCCCAGGACGGGCTCGGAGGGAACTGACGCCGAGGCCGTCCGCCAGAAGGACGACCGCCTTGTTCGTCTGGCCGAGGTCCAGAATGTTGGAAAGGCCCTCGATCGATGACAGGGAACTTGTGAGAACGTCGGCAAGGCGCAGGGTGCCGAATTGGCGGGCCGGTAGCATGGGGGGCATCGTGCCAAGTCTGACATAGACAGGGCCGGATCGATCCAGCGCCTACCCGACAGCGCGCGTCCCTCAACGCACGCCTCACCAGAATTCACGAATGAGCCGTTCAGACAGCACCACGCCCGCCACGTTCACCGAGCGCATCGAAGACGTCGATGTCTCCACCGAGATGCAGGGCTCGTTCCTCGAATACGCCTACTCGGTCATCTACTCCCGGGCGCTCCCGGACGCCCGGGACGGGCTCAAGCCAGTGCAACGGCGCATCCTTTATCAGATGAGCGAGATGGGGCTCCGCCCCGATCGCGGCCACGTCAAGTCGGCGCGGGTCGTCGGCGAGGTCATGGGAAAGCTGCATCCGCATGGCGACACCGCGATCTATGACGCTCTCGTGCGCATGGCGCAGGCGTTCACGCTCCGGGTCCCTTTGATCGACGGCCACGGCAACTTTGGCTCGCTCGATGACGGGCCGGCCGCCCCGCGGTACACCGAGGCCAGGCTGGCCGCGCCGGCCCTGGCCATGACGGAAAACCTCGACGAAGACGTCGTCGACTTCGTACCCAACTACGACAACCAGCTCACCCAGCCGGACGTTCTCCCGGCCGCCTACCCCAACCTGCTCGTCAACGGCGCGAGCGGTATCGCCGTCGGCATGGCCACCAACATGGCTCCGCACAACCTGATCGAGGTCGTCGGCGCGGCGCGGCATCTGCTCGCCCACCCAGACGCGACCCTCGAGGACCTGATGGAGTTCGTCCCGGGGCCTGACCTGCCCACCGGCGGCACGATCGTCGGGCTGACGGGAATCATGGATGCCTACGCCACCGGGCGCGGCAGTTTCAAGACCCGGGCGCGGGTATCCGTCGAAGCCATCACCGCCCGCAAGGCCGGTCTCGTGGTCACCGAACTTCCCTATCTGGTCGGGCCCGAGCGGGTCATCGAGAAGATCAAGGACGGGGTCAATTCCAAGAAGCTCAGTGGCATCTCCGATGTCACCGATCTGACGGACCGCACCAAGGGACTCCGTCTCGTCATCGGGATCAAGACCGGTTTCAGCCCGGAGGCCGTGCTCGAGCAGTTGTACCGGGTGACCCCGCTCGAGGACTCCTTCAACATCAACGCGGTGGCCCTCGTCGACGGCGGCCCGCAGACACTGGGTCTGCGGGAACTCCTGCTCGTCTACATCGGACACCGAATCGAGGTCGTGACCCGGCGCTCGGCCTACCGACTGGCCCGACGAACGGAGCGTCTGCATCTCGTCGAAGGCCTACTGGTGGCAATCCTGGACATCGACGAGGTGATCCAGGTCATCCGCGCCAGCGACGACAGCGAGCAGGCGCGCGCCAAGCTGATCGACGTTTTCGACCTGAGCCAGATTCAAGCCGAGTACATTCTCGAGCTCCGCCTGCGGCGCCTGACCCGCTTCTCACGCATCGAACTCGAAACCGAGCGGGATCAGCTGCTGGCGGAGATCGCGGCGCTGAAGAAGCTTCTCGGCAGCAGGGCCTCCATCCGCACCCTGGTGTCCGACGAACTGGCCTCGGTGGCCGAGCGTTTCGGCACGCCGCGGCGAACCCTGTTGACCGAGGCCAAGGCGAATGTCGCCGGCGCCAACAGCGCCGCCGCCAAGCGGAAGGCCGCCATCCTCGAGGTGACGGACACCCCGACCCGGGTCTACCTCAGCGTGACGGGCAAGATCGCCCGGGTGGAGATTCCGGCCGGCACCACTGTCCAGCCGGAGCGGATCACGCCGGCTCAGAGGCGCAGCAAGCATGATGCCGTCCTGTCCGTTCTGGACACGACCAGTCGCACGGAGATCGGAGCGGTCACCAACCTGGGACGGCTCATCCGCTTCTCCCCCGTCGACCTCCCCTTGCTGCCGCCGACCTCGGTCCAGCTCGGGGCCGGCGTACGCGTGCGCGACTACCTGGCCCTGCCCAACACGGCGGAGAAGATCGTCGCGCTCGTCGCGCTCGATTCCAAGCATTCGATCGTTCTCGGGACCAGACAGGGCATCGTGAAGCGCGTCACCCCCGGCGACTGGGCAAACAAACCCGATTTCGAGATCATCGCGCTGAAGCTCAATGACATGGTGGTCGGCGCGGCGCAGGGTGCGGAAGACGACGAACTCGTCTTCATCGCCTCCGACTCACAGCTGTTGCGTTTTCCTGCCGGGTCGGTGCGCCCGCAGGGGCGCACCGCCGGCGGTATGGCGGGCATCAAACTGGCCGCGGACGCGCACGTGGTGTATTTCACCAGCGTGGAAACGCACGGCGCTGCGGCGCTCGTGGTTGCGACCGTCGCGACCGGCAGCCACACCCTGCCCGGAACAGACCCGGGCAGCGCCAAAGTGTCCGACTTCTCCGAGTACCCGGCGAAAGGCCGGGGAACGGGTGGGGTGCGCTCCCAGCGGTTCCTGAAAGGCGAGGACACCGTCTCCGTCGCGTGGGTGGGGCCTCTGCCGGCCCGGGCGGTCGCGTCGGACGGCACACCCCGCATGCTTCCTGAATCAGGGTCGCGACGTGATGCGTCCGGGGCCATGCTCGACTCCGTGATCGGCGCCATCGGCGCCCGGATCGGCTGACGCCCGAGCGCGATCTCCAGCCATGTGCGGAGGGTGGTGCGTTATGGTGGCCAGATGACACACCTCGACGATTCCGCCATTCTCGTCCTCGGCGCCTCGGGGGGTCTGGGAAGTGAAATTGCCCGACTTCTGGCTGCCGGCGGCGCCCGACTCGTCCTGAGCGGGCGCAACCAGGCGAAACTTGAGGCGCTCTCGATTCCCGGAACCCCGCTCGCCGCCGACCTCACCGATCCGGACGCAATCACGACTCTCGTCGCCGACGCGATCAGCGTGAACGGACGGCTCGACGGCATCGTCAACGCGTCGGGGGTCGTTGCCTTCGGACCGGCGATCGAGGTGAGCGATGAGACGCTCGCCGAGCTGTTCGCCGTGAACACGCTGGCACCGATCCGCCTGCTCCGTGCGGCTCGGGCCGCGCTGAGCGAATCCGCAGAGCAGGGGCGAGAGCCCTTTATCGTCACCCTCAGCGGCGTCGTCAGCGAGAGCCCCACTGCCAACCTCGCCGCATACTCGGCGTCCAAGGCCGCCCTCGCTGCCTTCGGCCAGGCCGCCGGCCGGGAACTGAGGCGTAGCGGCATCCGCATTCTGGACGCGCGGCCCGGTCACACCGAGACCGAACTCTCCACTCACCCGATCTCCGGAATCGCCCCCCGCCTGCCGGCCGGCTACCCTCCGGTCGTCGTCGCCCAACGCGTCGTCGACGCCATCATCAACGGCGAACGCGACTTGGCGAGCACATCGTTCCACTCGTAGCCCCCCCCGGTCGGGGCGTCACACGTCGATACGGTCGCGACTCAGTTTGTCCGAGCTCTCGATGATGAATTCCTTGCGCGGCGCGACGTCGTTGCCCATCAGAAGCTCGAAGACGTTTCCGGCCATCTCCGCGTCGGCGACCCGCACGCGGCGCAGCGTGCGATGCGCCCGCTCCATCGTCGTCGTCGCGAGCTGGTCGGCATCCATTTCGCCGAGGCCCTTGTAGCGCTGGATCGGATCCTGGTAGCGCTTGCCGCTTTTCTTGAGTCCGGCGAGCACGGCCTGAAGCTCCACCTCCGAATATGTGTAGATGGTCTCGTTCGGCTTCGTGCCCGGGTTCATCACCACGACCCGGTGGAGCGGCGGTACGGCCGCGAAAACGCGTCCCTCCGTGATCATCGGGCGCATGTAGCGGAAGAACAGAGTAAGCAGCAGCGTGCGGATGTGCGCGCCGTCGACATCCGCGTCGCTCATGATGATGACCTTGCCGTAGCGCGCGGCTGACAGGTCGAAACTTCGTCCGGACCCGGCGCCGATCACCTGGATGATCGACGCGCACTCGACGTTCGACAGCATGTCGGCAACGGATGCCTTTTGCACGTTCAGGATCTTGCCGCGAATGGGGAGGAGTGCCTGGTGCTCGCTGTCCCGGGCGAGCTTGGCCGTGCCCAGGGCGGAATCTCCTTCGACGATGAAGAGCTCGCTCGTCGAGACATCATTGCTGCGGCAGTCGACCAGTTTCGCGGGCAGGGACGAGCTCTCCAGCGCGTTCTTCCGGCGCTGGGTTTCCTTGTGGGCGCGAGCCGAGATTCGCGATTTCATCTCGGCCACGATCTTGTCCAGCACCACCGCGGCCTGCGTTTTGTCGTCGCGCTTCGTGGACACGAAACGCTCGTTCATGGCTTGGGCGACTACGTTGGCCACGATGGCGCGAACCGCGGGGGTGCCGAGCACCTCCTTGGTCTGCCCCTCGAATTGAGGCTCGGGAAGCCGCACGGTGAGCACTGCTGTGAGGCCGGCCATCACGTCGTCCTTCTCCAGCTTGTCCGACCCCATTTTGAGCCGTCGAGCGTTCAGCTCGACCTGCGCACGCAAGAACTTGAGCAGGCCCGCGTCGAACCCGGCCTGGTGCGTTCCGCCCTTCGGGGTGGCGATGATGTTCACGAAGCTGCGGACGACCGTATCGTAACCTGTCCCCCAACGGAGGGCGATATCCACGGCACAGTCCCGGACCAGCTCGGTAGGCACCATGGCACCCGTCGGGGTCAGCACCGGGACAGTCTCCCGGAAGGTCCCGTTTCCGGTCAGTCGCCAAGTGTCGGTGATCGGGCTGTCGGTGGCGAGGTGATCGACGAACTCCGAGATCCCGCCCTCGAACATGAAGGACTCGAGCACGTGCACGTCTGTGCGCTCGTCTACGATCTCGATCCCCAGGCCCGGGACGAGAAAGGCCGTCTGACGCGCTCGCTCGAGCAATTCCTCGGTCTGAAACGACGCACCCTTCGTGAAGATCTGACGGTCGGCCCAGTAGCGCACCCGCGTCCCGGTCACACCGCGCTTGACCTTGCCGATGACGCGTAGTTCGCTCTGCTTCTCAAAGGGCGTGAACGGCGCGTCGGGGCTCTTCTTCCCCGAGTCCGCGAAAATCCCGGGTTCGCCGCGGTGGAACGACATGGCCCAGGTCTTGCCGTCACGGTCGACCTCGACATCGAGGCGCTCGGACAGGGCATTGACGACGGATGCGCCCACGCCGTGGAGGCCACCGGACGCGGCATACGATCCGCTGCCGAATTTGCCGCCGGCATGCAGTTTGGTGAAGACGACCTCGACGCCGGTCAGTCCCGTCTTCGGCTCGATGTCAACCGGAACGCCCCGAGCCGTGTCGCGCACCTCCACGCTCTCGTCAGCATGGAGCACGATGTCGATGCTGGTGCCGAAGCCGCCCAGTGCCTCGTCGACCGAATTGTCGATGATCTCCCAGAGACAGTGCATGAGGCCGCGCGAGTCGGTGGACCCGATGTACATGCCCGGGCGTTTGCGAACCGCTTCCAGTCCTTCGAGGACTGACAGGTGGCGGGCAGAATAATCAGAAGAACTCACAACGATCAAGAATACCGAACCAACGCCCTCCCCCCGGTCATCAACACCCGATTGAAGTGCGCTACGCGGTGAGCGAAATAACGGGCAACCGACTCGATAACCTTGCCAGACCGTGTTTCCATTAGGTACAGGTTAAATTGGTATCAGTTGGTATCAGTCTGGAGGAGGAAACCATGTCCCAGATCGCAGCCGCAAATGGTGCCGTCAACAACGAGAAGGCTCCCCACCAGCTCACCGCGGCAGACCGCTGTGATGCATGTGGAGCCCAGGCCTACATTCGTGTGGTGGTGAACAACAGCGAACTGCTGTTCTGCGCGCACCACGGCCGTAAGCACCAGGAGAAGCTCGCCGCCATCGCGGAGAGCTGGCACGACGAGTCGAGCCGCCTCCTCGAGGACCAGCGCTCCTAGCGGTATCGGTCGGCCTCAGGCAGCTCTAGCGGTCCTGCGACCGGCCGATGGGCTTCTATTCCATGGGGAGTCCGAGCCGCACCGCAATCTGATTGCGTGCGGCTCGTGCCATGTCGTCGGCAGCCAGTGAATCGTCACCGGGCAAATACTCGTGACCGATACGAGCGAAGGCCGCACGCAGCAGGTGGTCGGCCAGTCCGGGGTTTTTGGCGAGAACGGGACCGTGAAGATGGGTCCCGACGACGCTACCCATGACCAGTCCCTCCGCACCCGCGCCATTGCCCGATCCGGAGAGCACCTGGCCGAGCGGCGCCGCCTCGCCACCGTCATAGCTGCGCCGATGATTTTCGAAACCGATCAGACGTCCGAACCGGGAGGCGACCACGATGTCATCCGTGGCCCGTGCCGACATCGGGACGGCGCGACCGGCCACGATGCCCAGCCCCTCGACAACGGATCCGTCGGCGAGTTCGATTCCCCAGCTCAGAAGTTCCCAGCCGGTTCCGACCAGGAGGATGGGGACACCCGCGGTGGCCCAGGTGCGTAGCTCCGTGGTCATCGTCCCGAGGATGTCCCTGGCGCGCACCATGTCGGAGTCGGAGCCCGATCCGACGACGACGGCATCGACTTGGTCCGGCAGATCGGCCGCGGAGCGCACCTCCACGACCGTGGCGTCGGCACCGGCCCATCGGGCCCGCTGGGCGAGAACGCGGGCGTTGGCGGCATCGCCGTTGGTGCCCAGGAGTTCGGGAAGCAGCGACACGATCGAGAGCGGACGGGTCATTCCTGCTCCTCCTTGTTGGTGACGAGCCCCAGATGCGTCCTGGTGCGTCGCATGGAGTCTGCGGAGAAGATGATCGTCTTCAAACCCGCCAGCGGTTCGGGCAGGGCCAGGAAATCGTCCAGGGCCAGGCCCAGGTTCGGCTCGATGCGGTCGACGATGACGTCGTCGTATACCAGCTGAAGGGCAATATCGTGCGCCTTCGAACCGGATGCAATACGGACCCGGCCCAGACCCGAGGTGTTGACGGGCCAAAAGTAGGACGGGTCGCGCACGTCTGACCCGATTGCGATGAGGATCTGCTCGGTCTTCGGCTCGAGGCTGTCGACGTTCAGCTGAAAACTGGCCGGGTTCTGCACCAGTACGAATTCCACCTGCTGGCCTCGAACCGTGACGATCTCACCACGGCCGAAGACCGGTGGGATGGCCGAGATGGCGTTGATGGCCAGCACCGGATCGAAGCGGTCGCCGAGCGCGGCCTGCGCCGTGCACAGCGCGGTCAGGGCGTCGACGGCATAGTGCGTTCCGCGGGCGGGCAACCCGAGCGGGTAATCCACACCCGCAATGCTTACGGTGGCGCGGCGGCCCTGCACCGAGGTGAGGAGCATCCCCTCCCCCGCGTCCAGCCTGGTGGCGGTGGTCGCACTGTAGCCTAAGCCCCGCGGATTGTCGGCGAGAACGTCGGCGGACACGCCGTAGCGCGCGACTGCCGAGGAAACGGGCAGGCGTGCGGCGAGGTCGGTCAAATACTGGTCGTCCGCGTTGACCACGACGGTTCCGGTGGCTCTGGCGGCGATCTTGGCGAGCATGGCCGCGACCATGTTCGAGTCATGAAATCGGTCGATCTGGTCGACCATGACGTTCGTCAGCGCAACGACGCGCGGCGTCAACGTACCAGAGATCAGGGCTCCGTGGCCCTCATCCATCTCCAACACGGCGATGTCGCCCGCGATATGACCGCTCAGGCTGGCCTGCTCGAGCAGCGCGGAGGTAAGACCCTGGCTGATGTTGGCCGTGGACTGGTTGGTGAAGACAACGGTACCGTGAGCGCGGAGCGCTGCGACCAGCATCTTGGTCGTCGTTGATTTGCCGCTGGACCCGGTGACGATGACCAGGCCGCCCGGAAAGCTGTTCAGGCTGCGCGGAAGGAATCCGGGTGCGATCCTGTTGACCACGAGACCCGGGATCGCGGATCCGCCGCCCGGCTTCCGCCACCGGGCCAATTTCCGTACGATGCGTCCCAGAAGAATCGCCGGTGCATAGCGCAAAACGAGCTCTACTCGAGGTAGTCGCGTAGGGACTGCGACCGTGAGGGGTGACGCAGTTTGGCCATGGTCTTCGACTCGATCTGACGGATGCGCTCACGCGTCACGCCGAACGTGTCGCCGATCTGGTCGAGGGTCTTCGGCATGCCGTCCCCGAGGCCGAAGCGCATGCGGATGACGCCGGCTTCTCGTTCGGAGAGCGAGTCGAGCAGGCTTTCCAGCTGCTTCTGCAACATCGTGAACCCGACGGCGTCCGCAGGCACAACGGCTTCCGTGTCCTCGATCAGGTCGCCGAACTCGCTGTCGCCGTCCTCACCGAGCGGAGTGTGCAGGGAGATGGGTTCGCGGCCGTACTTCTGGACTTCGACGACCTTCTCCGGGGTCATATCCAGTTCGCGGCTCAGCTCTTCCGGGGTGGGCTCCCGGCCGAGGTCCTGAAGCATCTGGCGCTGGACGCGGGCGAGTTTGTTGATGACCTCGACCATGTGCACTGGAATACGGATCGTGCGGGCCTGGTCGGCCATCGCACGCGTGATCGCCTGACGGATCCACCAGGTCGCGTAGGTGGAGAACTTGAAGCCCTTGGTGTAGTCGAATTTTTCGACGGCACGGATGAGGCCCAGGTTGCCCTCCTGGATCAGGTCGAGGAATTGCATGCCGCGGCCCGTGTAGCGCTTGGCGAGCGAGACGACCAGGCGAAGGTTTGCCCCCAGGAGGTGGCTTTTGGCGCGGGCGCCGTCTTTGGCGACCCACATGAGCTCGCGTCCGAGGGCGCTCTTCTTCTCGGCGTCGCTCATCTGGGACATCTTGTCTTCGGCGAAGAGCCCGGCTTCGATTCGCATCGCGAGCTCGACCTCTTCGGCGGCGTTCAGCAGGGCGACCTTGCCGATCTGCTTCAGGTAGTCCTTGACAGGGTCGGCCGTCGCGCCCGTGATTGCACTGGAGTAAACCGGCACCTCGTCGTCGTCGTCGACCAGTGACAGTACCAGGGCGCCGCTCGGGAGCGCCTCGGTGGATGCTGCGCGCTTCTTTTTGGCCTCGTCGGAGTCGTCGTCGGCATCCGCGTCATCTCCGCGGGCGGCCTCATCGTGTTCGTCAGATGCCGGCTTGGCCTTCGCCTTCGTGCTGGCGGCGCGCTTGCGCGGCGCGGGCTTCTCTTCACCGCTTACTGCGGCCGCTGCCGCAGTAGCGGCCTTGGCCAGAGCGGCCTTGGTCGGCTTCTTCGCGGCGGCCTTGGCTGCCGGCGCAACTGCGTCTGAAACCTCAGTGGTGCTCACGGTGAGTTCTTCGGTCTGCTCGATTTTTTTGCGGGTTGCCATTCGAACACCTCTCATGCCGTGGCGCGGGAGCCTGCGGCGCTGCCAAGCGGGTCCCGACCGGGTGGGTCTAGCGGGAGAGGAGCCTGGGCAGTTTGGATTTTGGGCAGTACTAGGACCCATGTCAAGTCCCGGGCTATTCACACCGACACTGCTGTCGTTGCTCCCAGGACCAGAACGGGCCCTATTGACAATTATTGCATGCTTTGTGTAGGAGACAAGCCAGGCGCGCAGCTATTCAGGCTGCTGCCTCCGGCGCCATGCCCGCGCCACGGCGACCCAGAGCGGCGCGACTTCCACTCCCTCGTCGCGGGACAGCTGGCTGCGGGTGCGGGCCCGGGCGTGCAGCAGGAAAATCACGCCGAGTCCCACAACCAGGAACTGCACAGAAAACGCAACCCGAAAGGAGTCGAGCGAATACAGATCGCTCACCTCCCCCCTGGCGGTGCGCCAGCCGTCCTGCAGGTCAAGCAGTAGCCCGATGAGGTAGACCATCACGAAACTGGCGGTGAAGCCGCCCACGTTCACGACGCCGTTCGCCGAGCCGTGGCTGCGCTGGGGGTTGAAGGTGCGCGCGAAATCGAAGCCGATCAGTGAGCCGGGTCCCCCGATGCCAAGTGCGACGAGCAGCACCAGCATCAACCAGAACGGCGGCTGCTCCGGCCACAGCAGCACCGCGGCCCAGGCCGCGCCCATCAGCGCGACGACGCCGAGCACGATGGTGCTGCGGCGCAGCGGAAAGCGCGCCGTCAGGATCCCCAGGATCGGCCCGCACACCATGCCGGCACCCACCAGGACCATCAGCATCGCCGCGGCGAGGGACGGGTCGTAGCCAAGTCCGTACACCATGAAAGGGAATCCCCAGAGCAGGGTGAAGACGGTTCCGGAGGACTGTGTGACGTAGTGCGACCAGAAGCCGAGCTGGGTTCCAGGCCGCTTGAAACTGTGTGTGAGCTGCAGTAGCGCGCCACGCCAGCTGGTGGTCCGGTTCTGCATGGATGCGCGCTCCGGCTGGTCCGTCACCACGACGATGACCACGATCAGGGCCAACACGGCAACCGAGGCGGCGGAGAGGAACGTCGGCGTCCACCCCCAGGTGTGCAGCACCCACGCCAGCGGTAGGGCGGACAGCACCTGGCCGAGCTGACCGATGTTGCCCAGCCACTGCGAGAGCTGAGGAACGATGCGTCCGGAGAACCACGAGGCGATGAGACGAATCATCGAGATGAAGATGGCGGCGTCGCCGGCACCGACGAGGATGCGCCCGAGCACGGCAATCGGGATGTCGGGGGCGAAGGCGAGCGTGGTCTGGCCGACCACCATCAGCCCTGTCCCGGAGGCCACCAGCACGCGAGGCCCGTACCGATCGATCAGGACGCCCACCGGAATCTGTGCCGCCGCATAGACGGCGAGTTGCACGACGGCGAGGCTCGACAGCAGCGCGGCAGACCCGCCGAACCGTTCGGTGGCGGCGACACCGGCGATCCCGAGGGAAGAGCGCTGCAGGACGGCGGAGAGGTACGCGAACGATCCGACGTAAAAGATCAACCAGGATCGGCGCGAGTTCATTGCCCCAAACTTACCCGCGCCGAAGCATCCGGATTCACGGCGACGCGCGGCGGATCAGGCCGGCGAACCGTCGTCTCTGCTGCGCCGGGTGGCGAGGAAGTTCTCCAGTTCGGCGGCGATCTCATCGGCGCTGGGCAATTCGCCGGCCTCGTCGGTCAGTGGGGAGCGCAGCGTGCTGCCCTCCATATAGGCGTCGTAGCGCTCTTCGAGCGTGCCGACGAGCTTGCCCAGCTCGGGGTTGTCCCGCACTTGCTCGTCGATGCGGGCGACGAACTCGCGGTTCTTCTCTCGCACCCGATCGGTGGGGAAGATCAGCCCGGTGGAGGCACTCGTGCTGTCCAGGGCTGCGAGGGCGGCGAGGGGGAATTCCGTGTCGGCCAGATAGTGCGGGATCAGCAGTACGAACCCGACGACGGAGGCGCCAGCCTCCTGCAGCCGGTATTCCACCAGGTGCAGCGCGTTCGCCGGAACCTGGGTGTTCGGACGCCAGACCGACATGCTCTCGACCAGATCGGACCGGTTTCCGCTGACGGTCACGCCGATCGGACGGGTGTGCGGGACCGGCATCGGAATCGCGTGCACCCAGGTTGTGGAGGCCACCTTGAAGCGGCGCTCAAGCTGCAGCACCGCGGCGGTGAACTGTTCCCAGCGGAAATCCGGCTCGAAGCCGGTCAGAAGCAGGAACGGCTGGCCGATCTCGTCCCGGGCCTGGTACACCCTCAGGGCGGGAGGCTGATAGTCGGTGAGGTGGTCCTGGTCGAACTGGATGATCGGCCGCCGCGCCCGGTAGTCGAGCAGCACGTCGGCGTCGAAGGTCGCGACGACGGTGTGGTCAAGGGTTTCCAGAAGGTATTCCGTGAATTGCGAGACGGCGCCACCGGCATCCGCGAAGCCCGTCAGACCCGCCACAAGGTGGAGCCCCTCCGGGACGTTTTGCGCGTCCGCAGTCAGCTCGTAAATGTCGCCAGAATCCCGCATGACATTAACTGTAAGCGCCAAATTCCGGGCGGTGCGGGAATCGACGACCCCGCCGTGATGCCGAGAGCGAACACACCCGGAGCGTACGATCGGGGGATGAACGCACCCCGTCTGACCATATCCGCAGCACCCGCCCTCGAATCGGAGGTGGACGTTCTCATTGTCGGGGCGCTCCAGTCCGGCGACTCCGCCGCCCTGTTCGCTGACGCCGCCTTCGCCGGCCTCGCGGACCAACTCGCCCCCCTGGGTATCACGGGTGGTCGCGATCAGGTGGTGCGACTGCCTGCGTCGATCGGCAACGCCCGCAGCATCGCCGTTGTCGGAATCGGCAAGGAGGTCACGGTCGATGCGCTGCGCCATGCTGCCGGGTCGGCCGTTCGCCAGCTGACCGGCGTGACCTCGGTTGCCTTCGCCTTCCCCATGACCACGGATGCCCAAGCGGAGGCCGTCCTTGAGGGTGCCGCGCTCGGTGCGTACTATTACACCGCGTACCGGCAGAACTCGCTCGCCGCGACCAAGATCCCGGCGCAGGAGATCACGGTGCACACCGCCGCGGAGGCGGCCGGAGCCTCCACCCGCGTCGGAGTCATCGCCGAGGCCGTCAACCTGGTCAAGGACCTGGTCAACATGCCGCCCTCCGACCTCTACCCGGAGGCACTCGCGCGCCTGTCCATGGACGCCGCCGCGGGCCTTCCCGTCGCCGTGCGCGTCTGGGACGAGGCGGAGCTGGCCGCGGATGGTTTCGGCGGGATCGCGGGCGTCGGCCAAGGTTCCAGTCGGCCGCCGCGCCTGGTCAAGGTCAGCTACACGCCGGAGGGCGCGACGCAGCACATTGCCCTGGTCGGCAAGGGCATCACCTTCGACACCGGCGGACTCTCACTGAAGCCGCCGGCATCCATGGTCGGTATGAAATACGACATGACCGGCGCGGCGACCGTGCTGGCCGTGACCCTGGCGGCCGCCCGCCTGGGGCTCAACGTGCGCATCACCGCCTGGCTCTGCATCGCGGAGAACATGCCGTCCGGCTCGGCCATCCGACCCAACGACGTGTTGCGGATCCGCGGAGGCCGCACGGTCGAGGTGCTGAACACGGATGCGGAGGGTCGCCTGGTTCTTGCGGACGGTCTCGTCGCGGCCGGCGAGGAGTGCCCGGATGCGATCGTGGACGTGGCGACGCTGACCGGCGCCGCCCTCGTCGCACTCGGCACCCGCTACTACGCCGCCATGGGTGAGGATGCCCTGGTCGCCCGGGTGCTCACCGCCGGCAAATCGGTGGGTGAGCTGGTGTGGCCGATGCCGCTTCCCGAGGAACTGCGCCCTCTACTCAACTCGGATGTCGCCGACATCGCCAACGCGAAGATCGGCAGCACCCACGGCGGCATGCTGCTCGCCGGAGTATTCCTGCAGGAGTTCATCGGAACCCGCGGCAACGGGGACGGCACCGAGACGATCCCGTGGGCCCACCTGGACATCGCCGGGCCGGCCCACAACACCGGCAGCGGGTGGGGATTCACGAATGCCGGGCCGACCGGAATCTCGGTTCGGACTCTGCTCCGACTGGCCGAGGACTTTTCGCGCCCGTAGTACAGTCGAGTGGGCGAGAAATCTCGCCCACTCTCGCCTGCCCGGATGCGTATCCTCGCTGCGGGCAGACCGGGTTGTGATGTATGAGGGAGTATCTGGGTGTCGGAACAGAATTTTGACCTTGTCGTTCTCGGCGGCGGAAGCGGTGGCTACGCGGCCGCATTGCGTGCCGTTCAGCTGGGGCTCACCGTTGGCCTGATCGAAAAAGGCAAACTCGGCGGAACCTGTCTGCACCTCGGTTGCATCCCGACCAAGGCACTTCTGCACTCGGCCGAGGTGGCCGATTTCAGCCGCGACGCCGCGAAGTATGGTGTCAAAACGCAGTTCGAGGGCATCGACATGCCCGCCGTGAACGCGTTCCGCAAGAGTATTGTGGCGTCGAAGTTCAAGGGGCTGCAGGGTCTGATCAAGTCGCGCGGCATCACAGTGATCGAAGGTGAAGGTCGACTGATTTCGCCGAACACCGTGCAGGTCGGTGCCGACACCATCGTGGGTAAGAACATCGTCCTCGCGACAGGCTCCTACTCCCGCTCCCTGCCGGGGCTCGCCATCGGCGGTCGAGTCATGACCAGCGAGCACGCCCTCGAGCTCGAGTTCGTCCCGAAGAAGGTCGCCGTGCTCGGCGGCGGCGTCATCGGCGCCGAATTCGCGAGCGTCTGGAAGTCCTTCGGTGCCGACGTCACCATCATCGAGGCACTTCCCCACCTGGTTCCCAACGAGGAAGAGTCCATCTCCAAGCAGCTGGAGCGCGCCTTCCGAAAGCGTGGCATCGAATACTCGCTCGGCATCCGGTTCCAGAGCGTCACTCAGCACGAGAACGGCGTCGTCATCACCCTGGAGGACGGCACCGTCATCGAGGCGGAGATTCTGCTCGTCGCCGTCGGGCGTGGCCCGTCGACCGCCGGACTCGGCTTCGAGGAGGTCGGCGTCACCATGGACCGCGGCTTCGTCCTGACCGACGAGCGCCTCGCGACCAACATCCCCGGCGTCTTCGCCGTGGGCGACATCGTCCCCGGCCTGCAGCTCGCGCACCGCGGATTCCAGCAAGGCATCTTCGTCGCCGAGGAGATCGCCGGTCTCAACCCGATCGTCGTCGACGACCTCAACATCCCCAAGGTCACCTATAGCGACCCGGAGATCGCCTCCGTTGGCTACTCGGAGGCCAAGGCTGCCGAAAAGTTCGGCGCCGACCAGATCTCCACCGTCGAGTACAACCTGGGTGGAAACGGCAAGAGCTCCATCCTCGGCACGAGTGGCTCCATCAAGCTCGTCCGGGTCAAAGACGGCCCCATCCTCGGTGTCCACATGATCGGCGCCCGCGTCGGCGAGCTGATCGGTGAGGGACAGTTGGTGGTGAACTGGGAGGCCTACCCGGAAGACATCGCCCCGTTCCTGCACGCGCACCCCACCCAGAACGAGGCACTCGGCGAGGCCTTCCTGGCGCTGGCCGGCAAGCCGCTTCACGCGTAGCCGTCGAACCTCTGCATTCAGACACTCAGTACTCTAATTACAGACAATTCGTTTTGAAGGAGACAATCGCATGAGCGAATCCGTTAACCTCCCGGCACTCGGTGAGAGTGTCACAGAGGGTACGGTCACCCGCTGGCTGAAGAACGTGGGAGACCGCGTCGAAGTCGACGAGCCGCTGCTGGAAGTATCGACCGACAAGGTGGACACGGAAATCCCGTCCCCCATTGCCGGCGTGATCGAGGCCATCCTGGTTCAGGAAGATGAGACCGTCGAGGTCGGAACTCCGCTGGTCACGATCGGTGACGGTTCCGGTGCCTCCGCTCCCGTCGCGGAAGCGCCTGCGCCGGTGGACGCTCCCGAGCCCGTCGCGGAAGCGCCGGCACCGGTGGCCGCCCCCGCACCCGTGGCGGCACCCGCACCCGTTGCAGCACCCGAACCGGTCGCGGCACCCGCACCGGTCGCTGCACCCGCACCGGTGTTCGCGCCCACACCGGTCGCGGCACCCGTTGCTGCTGCGGCTCCTGTCGCTGCCCCCGTCGCCGCCCCAGCACCTGCCGCTGCCCCCGTGGTCGCGCCGGAGCCGGCCGTCTCCCGCGGATCGCACGCGGGAACATCCGGCTACGTCACCCCCATCGTCCGCAAACTCGCGAACGAGGCCGGTGTCGATCTGTCTCGCGTGGTCGGAACCGGTGTCGGTGGACGCATCCGCAAGGAAGACATCGCGCTCGCCCAGGTCAGCGCTCCCGTCGGGACGACTGCAGCAACAGCTCCGGCCGTGGAGGTTTCCGCCCTGCGCGGGACCACCCAGCCCATGTCGCGTCTGCGCAAGGTCGTCGCCGAACGCGCCGTCATCTCGATGCAGTCATCGGCTCAGCTGACCACGGTGGTCGAGGTCGACGTGACCCGGGTCGCGATTCTTCGCGACCAGGTGAAGGCCGATTTTCACGCCAAGACGGGTAACAAGCTGTCCTTTCTGCCGTTCTTCGCTCTCGCTGCAGCCGAGGCACTTCAGGCCAACCCAATCATCAACGCCACCATTAACGGCGACACGATCGTGTACCCGAGCCAGGAGAACATCAGCATTGCGGTCGATACCGAACGCGGCCTGCTGACCCCGGTCGTGCGCAACGCGGGCGAACTCGATCTGGCCGGATTCGCCGCTCAGATCGCCGATCTCGCTCAGCGCACCCGCGACAACAAGCTCAAGCCCGACGAACTGTCTGGTGGAACGTTCACGCTGACCAACACCGGTTCGCGCGGTGCGCTCTTCGACACCCCGGTCGTCTTCCTGCCGCAGAGCGCCATCCTCGGCACCGGGGTTGTCTACAAGAAGCCCATCGTCGTCAGCCAGGGTGGCCTCGACGCGATCGCGATCCGCTCGACCGTGTTCCTGGCTCTGTCCTATGATCACCGCATCATTGACGGCGCGGATGCTTCACGCTTCCTCGTCACCATGAAGCAGCGTCTCGAGGCAGGTGCCTTCGAAGCAAACCTCGGCATCTAGTCGATGTCGTCCGTGAGACCGGACCTTGACTAGTAGTCGAAAATATCCCTGATTCGCCAGCCGGCCTCGCCCTTGATCACAAGGACCGAGGCCGGCTGTCGTTCTGCATCCGGGGCCTGAAGCGACACGAGCGCGACATCCCCCATTCGCTCCACCAGAACCGCCGCCCACGACGACCAATCCTCGAATTCGGCGACCTCGCCGCCCTGTTGCATCATGCGCAGGGTGTAGCTGTCGGCCGCCAGAGCCGCCGATTGCGCCTGGTGCACGGCATCGAGGCAGACCACCGAAACCTCCGCAAGGCACCGGCTGCGGACCCGCAGCAGGGCCGGAAGCGCGACCACCGGGTCGTCACCGGTCACCACGGCTTCCTCTCGGGGAGACCCGTCGCCGCCTACTTCGTCGCCGTCAGCGGTGGTCGACCCGGCCAGCTTTGAGGAGCCCTCCGGCCGCGCTCCGTCGGTGTGTGCGGATCCACCCGCGGCCAGCGCCATCACCGCCAGTCCCGTACTCAACAGGGCCACGAGGGCCACGAGGAGCAGCGGCCCACGGCGGAGGCGGAACCGCCGGCCCAGCAGCGACTTCAGCCCACCGGCCGGGTGACCTTCCCACAGCCGGCCAACCGCCGTGCGAGCACGCGAGACCCGGCTGCCGAGCATCCGTTTGGCCCGGGGATCCTCTGCGGCAAAGCGGACCTTCTCCGTGGGAGCACATCCGACGAAATCGTCACTCAGAGGTCTCCGGAGCCAGTCGACGGCCGGTTGCGGCCCGCTGACGGCCTCGGGGCTCCGACCCAGCCTCACCGGCCTGGCCTCGGCCCAGGCGAACAGGAGATGCTCGACCTCGCCCCAGGTGCGGGCCGCCGAGCCAGCGGCCGGCACCGCACACCACCGTTCCAGGTCGCGGAGGACCGTCGGGACCGGCACGACGGGATCGACGTGGTCGAGCACCGTCCGGATGACCTGCGCGAGCCGGCCGTGCACCAGGGCGAGCGCCTCGGACCGCCCGCGACCGGCCTCGGGCAGCGCCCGGAGCTCTCCCAGCCCGGTCAGGACCGGGCGCCCGCTGGAGTCGAAGAGAATGCTCGCGAGGCTGACGGCCGGATGGATCAGGCCGATGGCCTGCAGCTCCGCCAATGCGGCCGCGATCGGCGCCAGGATCGTGACCGCCTCCCCGGGAAGCAAGTGGCTGCGGCCCTCCAGAAAGCCGCTCAGCGACCCGCCCGTGAGCTGTTCCAGTACGAGGCAGGTGCGGCCATCGGCCAGGGTGCCGACATCGACGAGCGTGGTCAGCCGTCCGACCGTCAGGGTGGTCAGGGCTTGGACCTCCCGTTCGATCGAGAGGTCATCCGTTCCCGGATGGAAGACCTTGAGCACGACGGACGTCGTGGAGCCACCCTGCTCCCACCCCCGCGCCTCATCCCCGGTCGAGGTCGACGGGGACGGCGCCACGCCCACATACAGGTCGGCCCGGTCGGTTGACGCCAAGCGCCGCAGAGCGCGGTAGCCTGCGACCAATGTGGGGCCGCCGCCGGGTACCGAGCCGGTCGAGTGCGGCGGGGACGCGGGCCCCGGATTGCGGACGCGTCGACCGCGAGTTCTCATACCGGACATGCTGGCCTCGCCGCTCCCCTCCCGGCCGACCCGGACTCGGTTCGGGGACAACCGGGCCGCCAACCCCGTGGGGAGGAGCGCCGGGGTTTAGGATGAGGGCATGCTCGACTTTGTCGTCGCGGGGCTAAGCGCCAACTCCGTGCCGTATGTTGAGGGCCTTGAGCTCCAACGCGCAGTCCATCGTTCCGTCGTCTCCGGGGAGAGGTCGGACACCGTCATCTTTCTCGAACATCCGAGTGTGTATACCGCCGGGAAGCGCACAGCTCCTGAGGAGCGTCCCCGAAACGGAACCCCCGTCATCGACGCGGACCGCGGTGGGAAGATCACCTGGCACGGCCCCGGGCAGCTGGTCGGGTATCCGGTTATTCGCCTCCGGGAGCCCGTCGACGTCGTCGGCTACGTGCGCCTCCTCGAGGGGATCCTCATCGACGCCCTCCTGGGCTTCGACATCGTCGGCTGCCGAATCTCGGGCCGTTCAGGAGTCTGGGTCGGCCCGGAGGGCCGGGAAGACAAAATCGCCGCCATCGGAATCCGCGTCGCGGAAGGAGTGACCATGCACGGCTTCGCCCTCAACTGCAACAACTCGCTCGAACCCTACGACCACATCATCGCCTGCGGGATCAAGGACGCCGGCGTCACCACCATCTCGAGAATGGTCGGCCACGACGTGAAACCGGCCGACCTCATCGCCCCCATCACGGCCCAGTTCGAGACCGTCTGGGCGGTGTCCGCATGAGCGCGGCGCCCGAGGGACGCAAGATGCTCCGCCTTGAGATCCGCAATATGGAAACGCCGATCGAACGTAAGCCCGCCTGGATCAAGACGGTGGCGAAGATGGGACCGGAGTACCGCAAGCTCCAAAACCTGGTGAAGGGCGAAAACCTGCACACCGTGTGCCAGGAGGCCGGCTGCCCTAACATCTTCGAATGCTGGGAAGACCGCGAGGCGACCTTCCTGATCGGCGGGTCACAGTGCACGAGGCGGTGCGACTTCTGCCAGATCGATACCGGCAAACCTGCCGAGTACGACACTGATGAGCCGCGCCGTGTCGCGGAATCCGTCGTCAAGATGAATCTGCGCTACGCCACGGTGACGGGCGTCGCCCGCGACGACCTGCCAGACGAGGGCTCCTGGCTCTACGCGGAGACCATCCGGCAGATCCATCAGCAGAGTCCCGGAACCGGCGTCGAGATTCTGGTCCCGGACTTCTCCGGCAACCCGGACCACCTCGGCGAGGTTTTCTCCGCCCAGCCCGAGGTCTTCGGCCACAATGTGGAGACCGTCCCGAGAATCTTCAAGCGAATCCGGCCGGCATTCCGCTACGAACGGTCCCTGGACGTCCTCACCCAGGGCCGCGATGCGGGACTTATCACGAAATCGAATCTGATCCTGGGCATGGGCGAGGAGCGCGCGGAGGTCAGCCAGGCCCTCCAGGACCTGCACGACGCCGGGACCGACATCATCACGATCACCCAGTATCTGCGGCCGAGCGCGCGTCATCTGCCCGTGGCCCGCTGGGTGAAGCCGGAGGAGTTCGTCGAACTCAAGGAGGAAGCCGAGGCCATCGGTTTCCTTGGTGTGCTCTCCGGCCCGCTTGTGCGCTCGTCCTATCGGGCCGGCCGGCTCTGGGCCCAGTCCATGCTGGCGACCGGTCGCGAAGTTCCGCCGCAACTGCGCCACCTGGCGGACGCATCCCTCGGGTTCGCGCAGGCGGTCTCCTGATCAAAAATCGGTCACGAGACATTCGGGTGACTGGGTAGTCTTGGAACCATGGCACGCAGCAAGGACAAGACTCCCCGCCCCCCCAAGAAGCCCGGCCGCATGAAGCAAATGTGGCAGGTGTTCCAGATGACACGCCGCTACGACAAGAAGATCGTGTTGTTCATGGTTCTCGGCTTCGTGGTGCCCGTCGCGGTCGCGCTGGGACTTGCCCTTATTCTGTCCCCCGGAAGCATCCTCAACATCGTCTTGTGGACGATTTCGGGTGTGCTCACCGGAATCCTCGTCATGCTCATCATCCTGGGCCAGCGGGCCGAGAAAGCCGCATACACGCAGATCGAGGGCCAGCCCGGCGCCGTCGGCGCGGTGCTGCGCGGTTCGCTGAAGCGCGGTTGGGTGGGAAGTGAGATGCCCGTCGCCGTCAACGGCAAGACTCAGGATGCCGTGTACCGGGCTGTCGGCCGCGGCGGCGTGGTGCTGATCAGTGAAGGGCCGCGCACCCGAACGGCCCGCATGCTCGAGGAAGAGCGCCGGATGGTGACCAGGCTCGGCGGCAGCATCGCTGTCACCATCATCAGCGTCGGCCCCGACGCCGATGCCGTGCCGCTGCACAAACTGGCCCGGCGCCTCACCCGGATCAAGCCCACCCTGACCAAGGCCGAGGTGCTCGCCGTGAACAACCGGTTGAATTCCATGACCAAGAAACTGCCGATCCCCAAGGGCGTCGACCCGATGAAGGCGCGTCCGCAGCGCGGAAACTAGGCTCTTCCCCTCGCGGCTCAGGCTAGGAGCGGATGAGCACCGTTCCCGCGACCTTGTCGTGGAAACCGCGCTGGTCCGAGTCCCAGACCAGAGCGGGGACCGCCAGCCCGAGCAGCAGGGACCGCACGACGGGGCGCCACAACCCCACCCAACCCGGCTGGAGCGGAACGACCCGGAGCCCGACCAGACGGTGGCCGATGCTGCCGCCAATGGTCGGGATGAACACGATCTGGAGCCCCACGAAAATGGCGGTCACAGCGAAGCCGTTGACCACGCCGCTCGTGCTGAAGAACAGTGCCGCCGCCCCGTAGGCCAGGGCCCAGTCCAACGCGAGGGCGCCGATCCTGCGGCCGACGCGCCCCACGGAACGGGTTCCCTCGTTCGGCAGGCCGAGGCGCTCCCCCGGCCAACGGCTCGGTGGAAGTTGTCCAAAAGTGGTCGAATTCGAGGCTGCGGCAGACACGGGCTGAGTCTACCGATCGGGCCCCGCTGTAACATGTGTGAAACATAAGCGTCACTGCCGGGTAATGGCATCCCAGTAGCCTCGAAGAAGCCGCAGCGCGCGACTTACACGTTCTATGCCCACGTCATTTGGAGAAAAAACCGCATGTTCCGCGATTCGTCAGAAGTGCTCAAGTTCATCAAAGACACGGACGTCAAGTTCCTTGACATCCGTTTCACCGATTTGCCGGGTGTTCAGCAGCACTTCAACATCCCCGCGTCGACCGTCGATGAGGAGTTCTTCACGGTCGGGCAGATGTTCGACGGTTCGTCGATCCGCGGTTTCGCGTCGATCCACGAATCCGACATGCAGCTGATCCCGGACGTGACCACGGCCTACATCGACGCGTTCCGCACCGAGCGCACCCTCATCATGCTTTTCGACATCTACAACCCGCGCAACGGCGAGATCTATTCGAAGGACCCGCGTCAGGTTGCCAAGAAGGCCGAGAAGTACCTGGCTTCGACCGGGATCGCGGACACCGCATTCTTCGCTCCGGAGGCCGAGTTCTACATCTTCGACGATGTTCGCTACGAAGTGAACCAGCACTCCAGCTTCTACTCCGTGGACTCCAGCGAGGGTGCCTGGAACTCGGGCAAGGAAGAGGTCGGCGGGAACCTCGCCAACAAGACGCCTTTTAAGGGCGGCTACTTCCCCGTCAGCCCGGTCGACCAGCACGCCGACCTGCGCGACGACATCTGCCTCAAGCTGATTGACGCCGGACTCATCCTGGAACGCAGCCACCACGAGGTCGGCACCGGCGGCCAGGGCGAGATCAACTACCGCTTCGACACCATGGTGCACGCAGCCGACGATCTGCTCAAGTTCAAGTACATCGTCAAGAACACCTCGGCCGAGTGGGGAAAGACGGCCACCTTCATGCCGAAGCCTCTGTTCGGCGACAACGGCTCCGGCATGCACACGCACCAGTCACTGTGGGCCGACGGCAAGCCCCTTTTCTACGACGAGTCCGGCTACGGCGGACTGTCCGACGTCGCCCGCTGGTACATCGGCGGTCTGCTCAAGCACGCACCGGCCGTACTCGCCTTCACAAACCCGAGCGTCAACTCCTACCACCGTCTGGTGCCGGGGTTCGAAGCTCCCGTCAACCTCGTCTACTCGGCGGGTAACCGCTCGGCGTCCATCCGGATCCCGATCACGGGCACCAACCCGAAGGCGAAGCGCATCGAGTTCCGCGCTCCCGATGCCTCGGGCAACCCATACCTCGCCTTCGCCGCCCAGCTGATGGCCGGCCTCGACGGCATCAAGAACCGGATCGAACCGCACGAGCCGGTCGACAAGGACCTCTACGAGCTGCCGCCCGAAGAGGCCAAGAACATCCCGCAGGTTCCCGCATCGCTCGGCGAGGCCCTCGTAGCCCTCGAGAACGACCACGACTTCCTGCTTGCCGGTAACGTCTTCACGCCCGAACTGATCGAAACCTGGATCGACTACAAGCGTGAGATGGAAATCAAGCCGCTCGCGCAGCGTCCGCACCCGTTCGAGTTCGAGCTCTACTACGGCGTCTAGACCGTAGCCCCGGCAACCGGCTGGGTATAGGCAGGAGGACCTCATCCCCTCGGGGATGCGGTCCTCCTGTCTGTACCGGACCTACCCGCCGAAGGGGCCGGTGCGCTCCACCGGCCCGTAGAACAGGCGCTCGAACACCGCGCGGGCGCGGCGGGTCACCGAGAGGTATTCCTCCTCGAGCTGGTTGGCAGAGCCCGGCGGGTATTCCATCACCCGGGCGACGCCCTCGAGCTGCACGCGGTCGGTCGGGAGGACATCCGCGGTCTTGTTGGTCCAGAGGGTGATCGCGGACCGGCAGCGGGACGCGAAGAGCCACGCGGTGGTGAGAGTTTCGGCATCCGTCTCGTTGACCAGGCCCGCGGCGACGGCCGCGCGGAGGGCGCCGAGCGTCGACGAGGTACGCAGCTCGGCGATGTCGGCCGCATGCTGCAGCTGAAGCAGCTGCACGAACCACTCCACGTCGCTCAGCGACCCTCGGCCGAGCTTGAGGTGCCGGTTGGGATCGGCGCCCTGCGGCAGCCGTTCGTTTTCGACTCTGGCCTTGATCCGCTTGACCTCACGGATCGCCTGTTCGCTGATCGATGACGGATACCGCACCTCGTCGGCGACGGCCTCGAAGTCGGCCAGGAGCCGGGCGTCGCCGGCGACTCCTCTCCCCCGCAACAGCGCCTGTGCCTCCCAGGTGAGCGACCAACGCCGATAGTAGGCCTCGTAGGACTCGAGGGACCTGGCAACGGAACCGTTCTTCCCCTCAGGGCGCAGCCCGATGTCCAGGTCCAGAGGCAGGCGGTTGTCATCGGTGAGCCGCGACAATTCCTTGACGATGAACTTCGCCCGGTCGTGGGCTGCCTCGCCGGTGAGGGTGCCCGGGCGAAAGACGTACATCACGTCGGCATCCGAGCCGAACCCCAGTTCCGAGCCGCCGAACCGGCCCATGCCGATCACGGCGAATTCGATCCCGTCGGCGTCCTGACCGTCTTCGGCACCGTCGAGCGTGGTGCCACGGATGGCGGCGAGCACCCCCTCGATGATGGTGGCGGTGACGTCGGTGAGCCCCGTCGCCAGCTCGTCGATGCTGACCTGGCCCAGGATCGCCGAGAACGCCAGCCGCAGCATTTCGCGGCGCCGGGCCGTGCGCAGGATCGAGGCGGCCGCCTCCGGGCTCTCGTGCCGTGCCAGCACGGCGCGGGCCTCCTCACGGAGGGTGGCCGCGCTGCGGGGCCGCAGGTCGTCCTCGTCTTCCAGCCAGGCCACGGATTCGGGAATCGTCTCCAGGAGCTCGCCGACGAAACGGGATGAGGACAGCACCCGGGTGAGTCGCTCGGCGGCCCCGGATGAGTCGCGGAGCATGCGCAGGAACCAGTAGGTCGTACCGAGACTGTCGCTCAGGCGCCGGAACGCGAGCAGCCCGTAGTCGGGGTCGGGTCCCTCGGAGAACCATTGCAGCAGCACAGGCAGTAGATTGCGCTGAATCGTCGCCCGTCGGGACACCCCGCCGGTGAGGGCCGCGATGTGACCGAGGGCGCCCTTGGTATTGCGGAATCCGATGGCGGCCAGCCGGGCCTCGGCCTGGGCGCTGGTGAGGCCCAGCCCGTCCGCGGGAAGCGCGGCCACCGCCGACAGGAGAGGGCGGTAGAACAGGCGCTCATGCAGGCCGCGCACCCGGTGCTTGGTGTTCAGCCACCGGACGCTCAGCTGGGCGGCGTTCGGGGCGAGCCCGGTCGCCCGGGCGAGGACGCGCAGGCTCGACTCGTCGCGCGGGACAAGGTGGGTGCGCCGGAGCTTCTCCAGCTGCAGGCGGTGCTCCATCAGCCTCAGGATGCGGTACTCCTGAGCGAACTCGGCCGCTTCAGCGCGCCCGACATATCCGCTCTCGGCCAGCGCGGTCAGCGCTGGCAGGGTGCCGGCCTGCCGAACCGCCGGATCCGCCTGACCGTGCACGAGCTGCAGAAGCTGCACGGTGAACTCGATGTCGCGGAGGCCGCCGGGGCCGAGCTTCAGCTGCACGGCGACTTCGTCCTCCGGAATGTTCTTGGTGACGCGCTCGCGCATCCGCTGCACGGACTCGACGAAATTCTCCCGGCTGGCACTGGTCCACACCTTCGGGGACACCGCCGCCACATACCGGCCCCCGAGCTCGAGGTCGCCCGCCAGCGGTCTGGCCTTCAGCAGCGCCTGGAACTCCCAGCTCTTCGCCCAACGGTCGTAGTAGGCCAGGTGAGACTCAAGGGATCGCACCAGGGCGCCGGACTTGCCCTCGGGACGGAGGTTCGGGTCCACTTCCCAGAGCTCGGGTTCGACGGCGGGCTGATTCAGGCCCCGCATCAGCAGGATCGCGAGCCGGGTGGCGATATCGACCGCGCGCGGCGCTTCCAGGCCGGCGGCCGGGTCACCCTCGGCGACGAAGATCACGTCGACATCACTGACGTAGTTCAGTTCGCCGGCGCCGGCCTTGCCCATGCCGATCACCGCGAGCCGGGTGGCGCGCACCTCTTCCTCCGGGAATACGCCTCGCCCCGCGACCAAACCGGTGGACATGCTCCGCGCGACGGCTAAGGAGGCCTCCAGCGCGGCGGCCGCCAGGTCGGCGAGCGTGCGGGCGACGGCGTCCAGGCCCGCGACCGGGTCGGCCTGCTCGAGGTCGTAGGCGGCCAGCTGCGCCAGGCGGCGCCGGTAGCGCACCCGCAGGGCGACCCAGCCCTCATCGTCGACGAGGCTGGCGAACCCGTCCCGGGTACCGACCGCATCCAGCAGGTCCTCGATCAGTTCCGGCAGGTCGGGAAGGGTCGTGAGCGGCTGGGCGAGAACCGTCAATTCCTCCGGATGACGCAGGAAGAACTCGGTCAGTCCGCTCGACGCGCCGACGACCCGCAGCAGCCGCTGGGTCTGCTCCGGGTGCAGCAACAACGCCCGCACCTCGTGCGGTGCCTGGCGCAGCAGCGAAACGAGGGCCGCGAGGGCGGCATCCGGGTTGGCAGTCTTGCCGAGCAGCGGCAGCAGTGCGGCCGATTCGGGTCCGCCCAGGTCACCGACCTCGTCCAGCCGAAAACGCACCTCTCGTAGCTCGACGAAGCCTACCCGGGCGAGCTCGGTCAGGGTCAGCTGTTCCCGTGCCATCGGGTCTCGTCTCCCGCTGTTAGAGCATCTCGAGGTTCTTGTCGAGCTCGAAGGGAGTGACCTGCGAGCGGTACTCCTTCCACTCCTGGCGCTTGTTGAGCAGCACATAGTTGAACACGTGCTCGCCCAGCGTCTCGGCGACCAACTCGGACTCCTCCATGTACTGGATCGCGTGGTCCAGGCTCGCTGGAAGCTGACGGTAGCCCAGGGCGCGCCGCTCGGTGTCGCTCAGGCCCCACACATTGTCCTCGGCCTCGGGGGGAAGCTCGTAGCCCTCTTCGATTCCCTTGAGCCCGGCGGCCAGCATGAGGGAGTACGCGAGGTACGGATTCGCTGCCGAGTCGATGGCCCGGTACTCGACGCGGGCGCTCTGCCCCTTATTAGGCTTGTAGAGTGGCACCCGGATCAGGGCGGACCGGTTGTTGTGACCCCAGCACACAAAGCTGGGGGCTTCGTCCCCGCCCCACAGGCGCTTGTAGGAGTTCACGAACTGGTTCGTGACGGCGGTGATCTCCGGGGCATGCTTGAGCAGCCCGGCGATGAACTGGCGGCCGGTCTTGGAGAGCTGGTATTGCGCGCCCGCCTCGAAGAACGCGTTGGTGTCGCCCTCGAACAGGGACAGGTGCGTGTGCATTCCTGACCCGGGGTGCTCCGACATCGGCTTCGGCATGAACGTCGCGTAGACGCCCTGCTCGATGGCCACTTCCTTGATGACCGTGCGGAAGGTCATGATGTTATCCGCCGTGGTCAGCGCATCCGCGTACCGCAGGTCGATCTCGTTCTGACCGGGACCTGCCTCGTGGTGGCTGAATTCCACCGAAATTCCAAGGTCTTCGAGCATCCGCACCGACCGGCGGCGGAAGTCGTGGGCTGTGCCGCCGGGAACGTTGTCGAAGTAGCCGGCGTGGTCCACCGGCACGGGGCCGTTCTTGCCATACTTGGACGACTTGAGCAGGTAGAACTCAATTTCGGGGTGGGTGTAGAACGTGAAACCGCGGTCGGCTGCCTTGGCCAGCGTGCGCTTAAGCACATTTCGCGGATCGGCGACGGCCGGCTGACCGTCCGGCGTCATGATGTCGCAGAACATGCGGGCGGTCGGGTCGATCTCACCGCGCCAGGGCAGGATCTGGAACGTGGTCGGGTCCGGGTGCGCGAGCACATCCGCCTCGAACGACCGGGTGAGACCCTCGATCGCCGAACCGTCGAAACCGAGACCCTCGGCGAATGCGCCCTCAACCTCCGCGGGTGCGATGGCCACCGATTTGAGGGTGCCGACGACATCCGTGAACCAGAGTCGGATGAACTTGATTCCCCGCTCCTCGATGGTCCGAAGAACGAAGTCGCGCTGCTTGTCCATTCACGCCCTTTCTTGTCGCTCCCTAGGCTACTGTCTGGCGCCGGCTCTCGGGCGAAACCGGCCGCCGATCGGCCTGAACGCGCCCTGACTACACTTGAGGCATGCCAGAGTCGACCGTTCCGGATGAACCCCAGCCCGTCAGCGAGCTGAATCCCTTCGTTTCCGTGCAGTCCGGACCCAAACGGGTGCGCACGCGCCATTTTCACAACGCCAAGCAGCAGGGCATCCCGATAACGGGGCTCACCAGCTACGACATGCTCACGGCCCAGATCTTCGATCAGGCCGGCATCGACTTCCTGCTCGTGGGCGATTCGGCCGGTAACAACGTGTTCGGCTACGAGACCACCCTTCCGGTGACGGTCGACGAACTCATCCCGCTCACCCGGGCCGTCGCGCGCGCCGTGACCCGCGCACTCGTCGTCGCGGACATGCCCTTCGGTTCGTACGAGACTGGCCAGAGCGAGGCCCTGCACACCGCCGTGCGTTTCATGAAGGAAGCGCAGGCCCACGCGGTCAAGCTTGAAGGCGGGGTTCGCAGCCACAAGCAGATCAAGCGCATCGTGTCATCGGGGATCCCCGTCATGGGGCATGTCGGCTTCACCCCTCAGAGCGAGCACGGGCTGGGCGGACACATGATCCAGGGCCGCGGCGAGGCCGCGGAACAGCTGATCGAAGACGCCCTCGCGGTGCAGGACGCCGGCGCCTTCGCGGTCGTGCTCGAGATGGTCCCGGCGACGGTCGCGGCACTGGTCACCGCACGGCTCGACATCCCCACGATCGGGGTGGGTGCTGGGCCCGACGTGGACGGCCAGCTGTTGGTATGGACGGATTTCGCCGGCATGACCGAGGGGCGGGTGCCCCGATTCGTTCGGCAGTACGCCAACCTGCGCGGCGTGCTGACGGATGCTGTGCACCGGTTCAAGGACGACGTCGGCTCCGGCGCGTACCCCGGGCCGGAACACAGCTACGAGTAAAACTCGCCGCTCGCGGGACTAGCGGTCGTTCTCGGCCTCTTCCGCGGCCCATTTGGCGCTGTTCGCGCGCAGCTTCTCCAGCGCGTGGACGGCCTCCTCCCGGGTGGCGAACGGCCCGACGCGGTCCGTGGAGGGGGACTGCATCCCCTGTTCGACCGCGCCCGTGCGCATGTTGTACCAGAACTGATGATCGGTGCCTTCGGACATAAGCTTGATCCTATGCCTAAGGATTCTGTTGGTCACCTCCTCCCGGGCGCGGTTTCTCCGCTCCGCTCCGTTCCCCGCCACATCGTGCGCCCGGAGTACGTCGGCAAGGGGATGCCCTCGCCCTACACAGGATCGAATCTGTACTCCTCCGAGCGCATCGAGCTGATCCGGGAATCAGGCCGGATTGCGGCCGGGGCCATCGAAGCGGTCGCACAGGCCATCCGCCCCGGCGTGACGACAGAGGAACTCGACCGGATCGGCCACGAGTTCATGATCGAGCGTGACGCCTACCCGTCGACGCTCGGCTATCGGGGGTTTCCCAAATCACTGTGCAGTTCCGTGAACGAGGTCATCTGCCACGGCATCCCGGACGACACCGTTCTTGAGAACGGCGACATCGTCAACATAGACATCACCGCCTACAAAAACGGTGTGCACGGCGATACGAACGCCACCTTCATCGTCGGCGAGGCACGGGACGAGGTCAGGCTTCTCGTCGAACGCACCCGGGAGGCTCTCGCCCGCGGTATCAGGGCCGTCGCTCCCGGACGCCAGGTGAACGTGATCGGCCGCGCCATCGAGTCCTACGCCAAGAGGTTCGGCTACGGGGTCGTTCGGGACTTCACCGGACACGGCGTCGGCGAGGCCTTCCACTCCGGCCTCATCATCCCGCACTACGACTCCGCTCCCGTCTACGACACCGTAATGGAGGTCGGCATGGTCTTCACGATCGAACCGATGCTCACCCTGGGCGGGACCGACTGGGACATGTGGGCGGATGACTGGACCGTGACGACCCGGGACAAGAGCATCACCGCCCAGTTCGAGCACACCCTCGTGGTGACCGACCGCGGCGCCGAGATCCTCACCCTCTCCTGACAACCGGTAGGTTTTGACTATGAGTTCAACCATGGCCATCGGCATTGACATTGGCGGCACCGGGATCAAGGGAGCGGTGGTCGATCTGTCCACCGGCAAGCTCCTGTCCGATCGTGTGAAGCTTCCCACGCCTAAAGGCGGCCGACCAGCCGACATCATCGAAACGACCAGGACCCTCCTGACAACCGTTTCCGCCGAGGAGGGTGCCGGCGCGCTGCCGGTGGGCATCTGCTTCCCCGCCGTCGTCAAGAACGGCCACACCATGTCGGCCGCCAACGTCTCGGACAAGTGGATCGGCCTCTCCGCCGAGAATCTCTTCCAGAAGGGTCTCGGCCAGCCCATTCACTTCGTGAACGACGCGGATGCCGCCGGCTACGCGGAGGCGCAGTTCGGCGCTGCGAAGGGGGTGAAGGGAGTGGTCATCATGACGACCCTCGGCACCGGAATCGGAACCGCACTGCTCAACGACGGTTTGCTGGTGCCGAACACCGAACTCGGCCATCTGCAGATCGAGGGCGTCGACTACGAAACCAAGGCCGCGTACTCCGCCAAGGAGCGGGAGAACCTGAGCTGGGAAAAATGGGCCGGTCGGCTGCAGAAGTACTACTCGACCTTGGAAGCACTGTTCTCGCCGGACCTCTTCATCGTTGGCGGCGGCGTGTCCAAGCACCACCAGGACTTCCTGCCCCTTCTGCGACTGAAGACAGCCATCATCCCGGCCGTGCATCGCAACAACGCGGGAATCCTCGGGGCCGCCGCACTCGCCGTCAAGCATCAGGACTGACCTGCCCGGGGCGGCAGAGCACCCCGGCGCAGAACCCGGCGGCCGGAAGGTGGAATGGGCCGGCTATTACGCCGGGTTCTGTCCCGATGCCGTAGCACCCTGGACGGCCATCTATCTCGGGACTACGTTGCCGCAGCCCTCTAGCGGTCTACCCGGAAACTCGGCGAGCCGCCTTGGCGTTTCCTGTCTGACCTTGCTCCGGACGAGGTTTACCTAGCCGACCAGGTCACCCTGGCCTCTGGTGGTCTCTTACACCACCGTTTCACCCTTACCACCGGCCGAAACCGGAGGCGGTCTACTTTCTGTGGCACTGTCTCGCGGGTTACCCCGGGTGGGCGTTACCCACCATCCTGCTCTGCGGAGCCCGGACGTTCCTCGGCATCCGCTGACCCGAAGGTAGCGGATGACGCGACCGTCTTGCCGACCCATTCCACAGTCCAGAATACAGGCCGCCGGCGGGGCCCGGCTCCACCTAGATCCCGGACTCCTCCGTGCGAACCAGGATCGCCCCGCAGTCCGGGCAGAACAGGACCTCGTCGGCCGGCGAGGAACGCACGGCATCGAGGTCGCTGCCGGTGAGCGTCATCGTGCAGCCGCTGCAGGTGCGCGCCCGCAACAGGGCGGCAGCGTTGCCCCGCCCCGTCACGAAGCGCTTCTCGTACAGCGTGGCGAGGTCCTCGGCGACGCTGCCGGCGACGGCGGCCCGGTCCCGGCGGAGTTCGCCGAGCTGCCGGTTCAGATCGGCGAGGCTTTCGTTGCGCGCCTGCTCGGCGTCGTGGATCCGGAGCGCGATCGCGTCCCGCTCCGCCTCCACCGCGGAGACGGTCGCATCGCTCTCCTCGAGCCGTTCCATCACCGCGATCTCGATCTCCTCGAGCGCCAGGAGGCGCTTGCGCAGCGCCGCAAGCTCCGTCTCCAAAGCCTGCACGTCTTTCACCGAGGAAGTGTGCTGAACCCGGTCGGTGTCCCGCGCGATGCGCTTCTCGACCACTTCGACGTCGGATTCGATCCGCGCCAGCTCGGTGCGCACGTCATCACGTTCGCCGACGCGGGTGCCGAAGGCCATCCGAGTGGTGTCGAACAACGTGGTGAGTTCCCGGATCTCGGCGTGCTGGGGCAGGGCCTTCGTCTGATGCTCGACCTGCTGCAGCCGGATGTCGAGGGCCTGAAGCCGGAGAAGCTCTTTCTGTTCTACTGGGGATGCCTTCACGATGTCCTGACCTTTGCGAATAGAAATATGAACGAGCGTTGGGGGTGGATCCGAACTTCATCGGCAGGCTACTGCACGATCGCGAAGTCCCAGGGATCCGTGCGCAGGGAACTGCTGGTGATGCGCACACCGGGCAGAAGAGCCCGCAGCTGTTCGGCGGCCGGCTCGATCCAGAGCCATTCACTGGCCCAGTGCGACACGTCGATCAGGGCAGGGGTGCCCCCCGACAGCCCGGACTGCTCACGGGCCTCCGACGCCGGGTGGTGACGGAGGTCGGAGGTGATATAGACGTCGGACGCCTGCACGGCGGGATGAGGGAGAAGGGAATCGCCTGCACCACCGCAGAGCGAGACGGTTTTGACGACACTGCCGTACTCCCCCGAGACCCGGACGCCGGTGGCGGTCGCCGGCAGGAGCTGGGCGAGCCGGTGGGCCAGTTGGCCCAGGGTGGTCGGGTGCGCGAGCCGGCCGACCCGGCCGATTCCCGTTCCCGCCGCGGCGCCCGCCGTGATGGGGGTTGCGTCAATGAGGCCGAGTCGGGTGGCGAGGATGTCCGAGACGCCGTCTACGACGACATCCGCGTTGGTGTGGGCCGCAAGGAGAGCGCAATTCGCTCGGATCAGACGACCGATCAGGGCGCCCTTGTAACGGTCTTCGGCGACCGACGTGACGCCGCGCAGCAGGAGCGGATGGTGCACCAGGAGCAGGTCTGCGTCATGTCCGACCGCCTCGTCCACGGTTGCGGAGACGGCGTCCACGGCCAGGTGGATCGATTCGACGGGCTGGCCGGGGTTGCCGCAGACCAGACCCGGGGCGTCCCAGACTTCGGCACCGGACAACGGCCACAGTTCATAGATGATCCGACTGACATCGGCGAGTGAGACGGGCACCTCGTCAGCCTACCGGTGACGAGGCGGTGCGCCCTCCTGACGACGGTTGACCGGAATTCCGAGGAACTGCAAGCGCGGTCACCGCCACCAGAACCAGCCCGAGCCCGGCCCAGCCGGACGGTGGCAACCGCTCGCCGACGATCAGGACCGCCAGCAGCGTAGCCACGAGAGGTTCGACCAGGGTGAGGCTGGTCGCCGTGCTGCCGCAGACCGTGCGCGGGCCGCGGCCGAAGAGCAGATAGGCGGCGAACATGGGCCCGATCGCGCGAGCAGCCCGAGCAGAACGCCCAGAGGAGCGGACCCGGCGGCCTGGTCCGACTGCCGGCCGGTGATCAGCAGAATCGTGCCGAGCAGAGCCACCAGTGTGCACAGTGTCCAGAGCCGTGTGACTGCCCTTGGTCGCCAGCGGGCTGGCGCTGACGGGCAGGAAGTGCGCGGCCGTGCCCGTCGTTCCCCAGAGCAGCGCAGCCAGAAAGATGGGGGCCACGCTGAGCCGGCTCGTGACGGTTCGCGGCGGCGTCACCATCCGAGAGTGCCGGGAGCCCCCTTGAACGGTCCGACGACCCGGGAGGTGATCCAGCCGCCGTAGAAGTCGCCCGGCTGAGGCAGCACCGCTTCCCCGTTCACGGTAACGAGGTCCATCCGTCCGGGGTACAGCGCGACGCGGTTCGCCAGATCCTCGAAGCCCCGCGTCGGCGACGGGTAGTACCACCCGGCCGCCTCCTCCACACGCCCCGGGGTGACCACGCTCAGGTACGACGCCTCGCCCTTGTACTCGCAGTACGATCGGCCGGTCACCGGTTCGAGGCTCCCCGCCCGGAACGCGGAGCGCGGCAGGTAGTAGACCGGCGGATGGCTGGTCTCGAGCACCCGGACGGCATCGTCGGTGTCGACCAGGACCAGGCCACCGAGGGTGACGACGACCCGGTCGGCACTCGTCTCCACGCGAGGCGGTCGCGGGTAATCCCAGACCGATTCCTGGCCGGGTCCGGGCACAACCCGGTTAGTGCGAAACGGCTTCATCCGGCCAGCGTACCGGGAGCGGCCGGGTGAATTCGAACATTGGACGAACCCTCCTGGCGCTGCAACTCCACCCCGAAGACGGCGGCCTGGGTGCGGCGCTCCATGCCGAGTTTGCTGAGCACCCCCGACACATAGTTCTTCACCGTCTTCTCCGCCAGGTCAAGGTGCTCGCCGATCTGGCGGTTGGTGAGGCCCCGGGAGATCAGATCGAGGACTTGCCGTTCCCGCGTCGTCAGCGCGCGGGCGGCAGGGTCGCCTCGGTCCAGCCCCAACGAGGTTGCCACCCGGCCGGCCAGCAGCGGGGTGAGCAGCGACTCCCCCCCTGCCACACGCCGGATTCCCTGCACCAGGCGATCACCGCGGATGTCCTTCAAGACATAGCCGGACGCCCCAGCCAGGACGGCGGCGCGGCTGGCCATGTCGTCGTCGAACGCCGTGAGCATCAGGCACCGGATGCCGGGATCCCTCCCCCGGATGTCCCGGCAGGCGTCGATGCCGCTTCCGTCGGGCAGCCTCACGTCAAGGACCACGACGTCCGGCCGGGTGGCGGCGACCCTCGCCACGGCCTGCCGCCTCGTTGCCGCCTCCCCCACCACTTCCAGGTCAGCTTCGGCGTTGATCAGGGCAGCCAGGCCGATACGGACGACGTCGTGGTCGTCGACCACGAACACGCGCGTCATCGGGAAGTCTCTGCGGAAGCGTCGCTCACGCGCGCCGTCCAACGCAGTTCGGCACCGCGCGGCGCCCGGTCGCGCAGCGACACCATCCCCTGCCAGCGTTCGGCTCTGACCGCCAGATTAGCGACGCCGCTGCGCCGACTTGCGCCGGTCAGACCGACGCCGGTGTCGCCGATCTCGACCGTGAGGATGTGCGCTGCGACCGAGACGCGCACTTCAGCCTCCCGGGTTCCGGAGTGCCGGACCACGTTGGTCAGCCCCTCGCGCACGACCGCCACGACATCATCAGCCAGCGAGGTGGAAACGAGCAGATCGATCGCCCCGGAGAACACCACCCGCGGCGGGTGCGCAAAGAGAGGTCCGACCTCGTCGAGCAGGTCGACGATGCTGCGGCGAAGCCCGTGCCGGTCGGGGTCCGCCTGCGTCGACAGCCCGAAGATCGCGGTGCGGAGGTCGGCGATGACCGCGTCGAGCGCTCCCACCTGGTCGGCCAGCCGCCGCCCGAACACCGGGTCGGCGGTCATCCCGCCGAGGGCGCGCACGGCGAGCCCGACAGCGAAGACCCGCTGAATGACCCGGTCGTGCAGCTCACGTGCGATCCGGTCGCGATCGGTGAGCACCGCCAGACGCGCCCGGTCCGTGCTGCTCCGCTCGAGGTGGCGGCCCGCATATGCCAGTCGGGCGAAATCGACGGCCGAATCGAGGTCCACGGCAGTGAACGGGGGCGCCCCGCTGGGCCGGGAGGCCGTGAGCACCACTGCGGACGGGCCGGTTTCCCCGGCTTTGCCCAGCGGGACCACCAGGGTCGACCCGAGTATCAGGAGCGACTCGGGGCCCGCAGCCTCGCGCTCTTCCCGGCCGACAAGGACCGGCCGGCCGGTGGCCATCGCCCGGCCGCACAGGCTCCCCGCTACGGGGAAGGCCAGGCCGTCCAACGGTCGAATGGCGCTGCCATGAGCCGCGTGGACGACAAAACCGTCCCCCACTCCCGAATCAACACCAGGCGGCCCGATGACGCAGACTAGGTCCGCATCCGCAGCCGACGCGAAGATGTCTGCCAGCAACATCAGTGGGTCACCCGTTCGCTCACCCCGCAAACCCTCGATGAAATCGGCGGATGCGGCCACCCACCGCGACCGGCGCGGGAGGGGCAGGTGCGCCGGCAGGTCGATCACTGTCTCCGAGCGAGCCTCGGGACGTTCGTTCAGGGTGACCGGGATAGTTTCGTGGGGCATGACCGAGGACCGCCTCTCGTCTGGTAGCGGGGATACTACCCGCACGGGACCTTCGGCCCTGTCCCGGTCCGGCAGGCACTGCGATCATAACCTGGGGCGGACTGTCCGGTGCGATTCCACCCCAGAGCAGGAGTCACACCCATGGTTGAAAAAGTGATCGTCGCCATTGACGGTGGGGCCGCGAGCAAGGCGGCCCTGGAGTGGGCCCTCGACCGGGTCGTGACGCTCGAACGGATGCAGGGCACGCCCGTGCAACTCGAACTCACCACAGTGGTGGAGCTGGGCTGGTACCCCGCTGAGGGATCGGACTATTCCAGTCAGCCTGCCTACGAGCGCCCGCTCGCGGAAGCCCTTCGACGGGTCGAACAGGTGGCACCCTCCTGCCGGAAGACGAGCTACATCCGCCATGGCGTCCCGGTCGATGAGCTGGCGCGGGCATCGGCGACCGCCGACCTTCTGGTCATCGGCACGAACAAGACCGGTGTTCTCGCCGGGACGGTCTTCGGCACCCTTCCCCTTCGCCTCGCGGCCCACGCCCGTTGCCCTGTCGTCGTCGTCCCCGTCAACTGGCAGGCACGTGGCGGCCACATCGTCGTGGGCATGGAGAACGACGTCACGGCCCTGGTCGCCGTTGACTTCGCGGCCCGCGAAGCCGAGCGTTACAAACTCCCTCTCGATATCGTCCACGCCTGGACCATTCCCGCGACCGTGGCCGTCGAATACGGTGCCGTCCTGCCCTACGAGGAGATACGGGACGCCCACGCGCGCATCCAGTCGGGGGCAACGAGGAGGGTTCGCGACGCGCATCCGGCGCTGCATATCGCCGAGGTTCTGAAACAGGGCACCGCGGCATCCGTGCTCGTGAATGCCTCCCAAACGGCGTCCCTCGTCGTCGTCGGCACACACGGCCGGGGTGCCGTCGGCAGCCTCTTTCTCGGTTCGGTCAGCCACGACGTGCTGATGAACCTGCCGTGCCCGGTCGCTGTGGTCCCCCGCCCGGCCGGTGAACGCGCCGAGTCCCGACCGGACTCCACGGAAGGTGTGAAGAAGCGGTGAACACCTCCTACATCGGATTCGACGGGTCGCCCGTGGTCCTGGTGCACGTCGTCGACGATGAGTGGGGGCTGCTGGGTCCCGACTACGCGCGGGAGGCCGAGCGCCGGGCGAGCAGTCTGCTCACGCAGGAGATCACCGCGGCGAAGACGCATCCCGGGCTGGACATCGGCGCGCTCGTCCTGCACGGGTCTCCCGCTTGGACGCTCGCCGCGGTGCCGACATCCGACGATGTTTTGGTCGTCGGAACCCACAAGACCGGTTCCCTGAGCGGACGCGTGCTCGGCTCGCGCAGCGTTCAGATCGCCGCGGCGGCCGGCTGCACCGTCGCCGCGGTGCCGGAATCGACCACAGACAGCCGAAGCGGAGTCGTCGTGGATGTCGACCGTTTCGAGGGATCCACCTCGGCCGTCATTATCGGCGCCCAGGAGGCGCGCCGCCTTGGCCACGAACTCATCCTCGTGCATGCGCCCTCGACTTTGCGTGCGGAGCCCAGAGCTCGCGACTGCCGCGACCCCCGGCGCGTTCGTGAATCCCCGGCTGGTGCACCGGCCGCCGGCCGAAGCTCTGCTCGATGTCGGCAGCGAGGCTGCCATACCGTGCTCAGAGTTTCACATCCGAGGCCCGTGACCCAGTCGGTGATCGATTCAGTCACCCACGACGTCCTGATGAACATCAACGTGCCTGTGCTGATCGCCCGGTCCGACTGACACCCTCCGATTCGCACGCTCCGATGCGAGCGCTGTGGATAACTTAGACGGGTTCGCTGATCGGTCCGGTCTCGGTGCCGGCGACCCTGATCACGGCGACTGGGCAGGGCATGGTCAAAACGATCACATGACTGACCGAACCCAGCCAGAAGCGAGCGAACCCGTGGCGACCGTGGCTGCCCACAACGAGAAGCCGCGCACCGGTCGCCGCCGACACAAGTGCGTCCACCGGCAACCCGAGGTCGAGCCGCAGGTCGAGCACCAGGTCCGGATAGCGTTCGGCCAGTCCCACCACCGCTTCGGAGAGGACCAGGCGGTCCGCCTCATCGGGCACCATCGGCCAGTCGATCATGGCGCGCTCTTCGGTCCAAGGGGCCGGCGCACTCCAGCAGTACAGCGCCGTCAACCGCTCGCCCGGGCGGTCCGCCTGATCCGCGGCGAATGTCACAGCGGCGAGGGATGCCTCGGAACCGTCCACCCCGACGACGACGCCGGTGCCGCGCTGTTCCTCCCGCTCGGGCACGACGACGACGGAACCGGCGGCGTAAGCCGCGATCTGCGCGGCTTGGGTGCTGAAGACATAGTCCCGAAACCGGACCAGGGCGTGCGAGCCCACGACGAGGAGTTGCGCGCCGACGGCCCAGTCGGTGAGGGCCCCGGTGGGCGAGCCCTCGAGGACCGTCGTGCGAAAAGTCAGGTCAGGAGCGACACTGCGGGCCTCCTCACCCTCACGGGCGAGCAGCAGTTCGGCCTGCTCGCGGGCCGAGTGCAGAAACCCGGCTGGGGTCGTGCCGAAGGTCGCGTCGACGACGTGCACCAACTCGATCTCCAGGCTCCGGGGACGCGCATAGTCGAGCGCCCACTGGAGCGCAGCCCGAGCCGGCGGCCGACCGCTGACGCCCACTACAACACGGTTGTCCACGACGACCTCCTCCGCTCCCCGTCACAGCGGGCAGAACGGGGTCTACGATGTCGCGCGCCGATCCGACAGAACAGGGCCGAAAGTCCCGGCGTCGGTCAGGACGTCAGTAGTCGAACTCGTCGAACTGTGGCGAATCCAGCCCGTCGCCCGTCCACGAGGCTCGGCCCGAGGCCGTGCCGACCAGGGCCTTATGGCGGAGAGTGTCCACCGTCTCCGGCTCCAACAGCTCTGACCGTGCGGAACCGGCAGTAACGCAGACCAATCGGCCGGATCCGCCGATCAGGATCTGGATGCGACCCAGCAGGCCCGTCTCTTTGACGATCGGGATGTCGACGACATCGACCTGGGGACGGAGACTCAACGCCTCGGCATAGTGCATGACGGCATCCGCAAGGTCATCGCCCGTGATGACCGATCCGCCGGGGTGAAATAGACGCTTCATGGTAGACCCCTGATTGTTCACGAAATGGACATGTGCAGCCAAGGTCTGGGGCATGTTCCGATTCTAGACCGTGCGGGGTTTACAGGTCGAGAGTTCGGTTCACAACCTGTTCGGCAACCTCGACCAGCCACTGGCCGTTGTCGCGGGCATATTGACGCAGGGTCGCGAAGGCCTCTTCCATGTCGACGGTGTGGGTGAAAGCGACGACGCCCTTGGCCTGCTCGATCAGAACGCGGCGACTGAGCGCGCGTTGCAGCTACGCCCGAGCCACGCCGCTCTCCCTGATGGCGCGTTCCTGAAGAATGCCGATGGTGGCGGTGTCGGCCAGCGCCTGGACCGTGCGCAGGTCCCCCGCTCCCAGACCGCCGAGGCGATCCCAGAAGACATTGAGCGATCCGATGGTCGTCGCTCGCAGCCGCAGGGGGACCGAATGCATCGACTTGAAGCCAAGTTCGAGCGCTCCCGCCCGGAACCGTGGCCACGCCGGGGCGAGGACATCGAGGTCGGGAATGGCCACGGGTAGCCGGTCGTGTAGCACTCGACGCACGGCCCATTGCCGGCCCGCAGCTGCGATATTTCAATCAGGCGACTTCGTTCGTCGGTTGAGGCCACGACCTCGAGATCGTTGTCGTTGTAGGCGGAGAGGATGATCCCGACCGCGGACGCCCCGAAGAGTGTGGCGCAGGTCTCTACGAGTGTGTGCAGCAGGTCGACGACGTCGTACCCGACGACAAGCGGGTCGGCCAGCGTGACGAAGGTCTCAACCAACTGACCTTCACGTGTTCTGGTCACCATAATTCCATCCCAATACCGGCTCTCCTGCTGCTTCTGTGGGTTAAACCCGGCCGGGGAGCACTGGTTTGTGGCCGCCGAGGCTGAGCATGGCCAGGGCGATGAGGGCGTCGGGTGATTTGAAGCCG
>NZ_SOGC01000008.1:0-43612 GCF_004402765.1 Cryobacterium sp. TMT2-17-1 | reverse complement strand
TAGAGAGTTTCGGTCGCGACGCGGATTCGGTCGGTGACATCGGTGAGTTTGAGTTCTCCCAGCAGGTCAAGCAGGGCAGACTGGTCTAGAGCCATCGTGTGGTGTCCTTTGTGAGTTCTTTGATCGGCACTCACTGACCATCCCACGGTGGCTCTTCACGTTGACGAAGCAACACTCAAGAGCGGGAAACCACACCACTCACGGGGACGTAACCGAGGGCCGTCACGAGCGCGTGGCAAATCAAGCGTGGAAAACGAATTACGCG
Organism: Cryobacterium sp. TMT2-17-1; assembly: GCF_004402765.1. NCBI lineage: Bacteria > Bacillati > Actinomycetota > Actinomycetes > Micrococcales > Microbacteriaceae > Cryobacterium > Cryobacterium sp. TMT2-17-1. The sequence continues at coordinate 43,347 of NZ_SOGC01000008.1, read as the reverse complement.
GGCACGATCATTCCTTAGAACAGACAGGAACATGACACTCAGCCCACCCCTCTAGCCCAGGTCCGTCTCCGTCCGTATGCTTCAAGGATGACAGACTTCAGCACAGGCGACCGGGTCAGTTGGGCGACGTCTCAGGGGCGAACTCAGGGGGAGGTAATCGAGAAGAAGACGAGCGATTTTGACTTCGCGGGCAAAACGTTCCACGCCTCGAAAGATGACCCTGCATTTATCGTGAAATCTGAGAAAACGGATGCCGAAGCCGCGCATAAGGCCGGTGCCCTTCGCAAGCTGTCGCCACGTTAGGGGCAACTCAGCGCGCGACCGTGGCCAGCACCATGCGCCGCCTGGGTTGGTGAGCATCAGCCCCAAACGCTGGCGCACCACCACGGTCAGCCAAACCGAGGACGCCTATCCGGTCGACGCCGTCAAACGGCAGTGGGATACCGGGGCTCTGAACCAGGTCTGGTGGGCGATATCACCCACCTGAGGACCTGGGAAGGGTGGCTGTATTTAGCCACCGTGATCGACGCGCACTCGCGCCGCGTGATCGGCTGGGCCATCGCCGACCACATGCGAACCGACCTCATCCAGGACGCCCTGGTCATGGCCATGGCGCTCTGCGGTGAGCGGCCCGAGCAGGTGATCTTTCTTTCCGATTGCGGCACCAAATACGCGTCAGCGCAGATCACCGCGTTCGCTAAAGCGCACCGCATCACCCGGTCGATGGGCTATACCGGGGTCTGCTGGGATAACGCGATGGCGGAAAGTTTCTTCGCCACGCTCCAGACCGAGTTCTACCACCGACGCGTCTAGCCCAGCAACAACAAGGTATCCCGGGAAGTCGGCGCCTGGATCGAAGACCGCTACAACCGGCGCCGCCGGCACACATCCCTCGGCCAGATCAGCCCCGTCGACTTCGAACTGCAATACTCAAACCAGAACGCGGTCTTCGCTAAAGCTGCGTAACCCCGTATCCACTAACCGTGGGCAAGGCCACAAGGCGCTCGCTCAGCGAACCGGACCGGCGATCCGCTCGTCGTGACAAAAACTCGACCGGCTCAGCCTGTCGCTGGAGAACCTCCTCGATCTATCGAACTCCCTCCAGGAGTTCGGAGACACGGGCCCCACGATCTACCGGCGCCGGGCCAAACCATGAGCCTCGGCCGTCCGTCGGAGAAAGAGTCAGCAGCTCATCGACCTTGAGCAGCGACATTCCCGCTGGGGACTCCTCCCCGATTCGGCAAATCGGGAGATCGACAAGATCGGCGACTTCGGACAGGCGACGGCGGGGGTCGTATCCGATGTCGCATCGGACGTCGGAAATGCCGTCTCTGATGGCGCCGAAGCAGTAGGCGACTTCGTCGAGGATGCGTGGCCATGGTGACCTTGCCCCGTCGGCCTGAAAGAATAGGACCATGACAGACGCCACCACGTCGATGCCGAGCATCGCCGAAGACGTCCAGCTGATGCTCCAGCAGAGGCCGGGACAGCTCGAACCCGACCAGATCATGCCGGGCGCCGGCGCTTTGATCGAACTCGCGCTCGAAGGACGCATCCTGACAGACCCGAAGGCCGGATTTCTAACCGAGCCCGCTGACAACGCCCGCCTCGTGGTCGTCGACGACTCGCCGACCGGGTCCGCCATGTTGGATGACGCCCTTGCAGCGGTATCTGCTCGGCGACGACCCCCATTCGCCTACAAGGTGCTTCAGCCGGTGACTGTCGCCGTGGTGCCCCACCTCTATGTGGCACTCGTCGAGCGCGGGGTCGTACGCGAAACCGGCGGCTATCCGACCGGACGTGATCGACTCGAGATCGCTGACGAGTCTGTGTTCCTCGAGCGCAAGTCCGTTCTGGCGCGGGCGCGGACCCTGCCAGCAACGGTGTCGGATCCCCGAATCGGGGCGGTCATCGACCTGCTGCGTAACAACGGCACGTACCGTGGAGAGACGGGTCTGCTGTCGATCATCGCCGGGGACTGGTACCCGCCAGCGACGAGGGACGTCATCTCGTCGATACTTCGCGGCGTCCGCCATATGTCCACATCGCAATGAATGCGTGACCGTACGACTTTCCACGGGAGAGGATGAACATGACCGATACCGAAACGATGACCCCCACGTCTTCGTTACCCGCGACGCCGGCGTCCCCGAATGTGGATGACATCGGTTTCTGGGTGCACGAGCTGCAGTATCTGTTCAGCATCTCGCCGGGATAGCGCGGATCGGCAAGGGCTTCGGTGTTCTCGGTTCTCGGGGTCGGTGTGGGCGTTCTCAACATGGCTACCGGCGTCAACGGGATGTTGGACGGCGACGTCAGCTCAGACGACAGGTGGGCTCTCGCCGATGGTGTCGCGGGAACGATCACGAGCATCGGTTCGTTCGCCCTTCCGCCCGCGGGAGAGGTATTTGCAGGTGTCGGCGCGGCCTATACCGCCGGACGCTGGGCGGATCGCGAAGGTCAATGAAGAGGGCGGCGACGTCATCCAAGCCATGATCGGGAGCGTCGGCGCGAACCCACGGAAGGGCGCCACCCACACCCGCGCTGACATCCTCGACGAGCTGCTCATCGACGATGTGGCGGCCCTCGGTGCGTCCCAATATCCCGGCGGGTTCCAGTCTCTAGGACCATGCCCCATGTTGCCCCACGTCAATTCGCCCAGGCGCCCATCCATACGGGTTTTGTCTAGCAGCCGGGAGACCAGTCCGACAGACCCCCGAACAAGTGTGTGAGTCGCAAAGCTAAGCGGCGGTATCGCGTTGGCGCATTGTGGCCGGTCGTGCGTGTTCCCAGTCTTCCTCGTCAGTCTCAGCGCAGATCGTCGAGACCGGAATCGCTGGCGTAGGCGGTGAGAAATACGCGCGTGGCCTCCGCTGCATGGGCCCTCATTGCGGTGGTCGTCGGGAGGGCCTCGTCGCCCAGGAGCATGGCTTCGTTGACCAGCGCGGCGAGTACCAGCCAATTCAGGGTCGTGGCTGCTACTGCTGGGCTCGGTGTGCTCAGGAGTCCGCGCTGTACGAGCTTGGAGATGACGATGGCCAATGATTGGATCGATCGTTGGGGACCGTTTTCGAATAGGGCTTGGGCCAGTTCGGGGAAGCGGCTGACCTCTCCGCTCACTAGGCGTCGTAGGCGGAGCAGCCTCGGTGTCATGACGATTCGCATCTCGGTGACCTGTCGAACAAGACGGTCGTCTTTACCGTGACCGACTCGAACATGGTGACGCAGACGTTCTCCGCGACGACCAACGCCAGCGGAGTGGCCAGCATCACCGTGCCGCTCGCCTCGAGCGTGTACGCGGTCAAGGCCGAGTTCGCTGGCAACGACTACTACCTGGGATCTGCGACTGCTGCCGACACGCTGGTTACCGTCCAGGCCACCGGGGCCAAGGTGACCGGTGGCGGTTGGACATCCATCTCGACGGGCCGTACGTCATTCGGGTTCAACGTGATCCCCGAAGCCACCGGCTTCATGGGACAGTTCCAGTTGCGCGCCAAGGCCGACAAGGCCAAGTTCCACGGCAACACCGCGATCAGCCTGGTCGTCTCAGGGAACACGGCGACGTGGACCGGCGGCGGGAAGTGGAACGGCACCGCGGGCTACACCTTCCAGGTGTCGGTCGTGGACAACGGGGCCTCAGGGGGGAAAAAGGGCGACACGATCAAGGTCGTGATCAAGAACCCCTCCGGTACCGTGGTCTTCACCACGGGTTCGACGCCGGTGGCCCTCAGGGGCGGCAACATCACCATCCACTGAACCGAGGAGTTGTGCGGCCAGCTGGGTGCTGGCCGCACAACCTCTGCGCGGGTGACGGCAATGGCTCTGACTGCGGGCTCAGCGCGGCCAGCGACGCGGAACATGGGCGGTTCTGCGCCGACACCGTCTGACCGAAGCGTAGAGACGACCAACGCCACCGCGGTGACCTATACGGGAAGCGCGCGCAGCGCCACAGGGGTGGCGCAATAATCGTTGTCCAATCGTGGCGGGCGCCTGCCGCGGGATCCTCGGCACAACGCGTGTCCAATCTGGTCGTCGGGCTTGGTGACCGCGAGGGATGCTGCGGTTGCATAGTTGGGTGCAGATGACCCGGCACGGGTACGCCTTGTCCGCGCGGACCCGGTCTGGGCATCCTTGGAAGGCAACACGGAAACCTTCAGTTCGGCGAGCAGTCGGGGTAGCGCGGGGGAGTCCCCGGACTCGGCAACGGGTCAGCGACAAGCCTTAGGAGCGTGGGCCAGTCGTAGCAGTGTTTAAAACGCCGGTCGCGTTCCCGGGCTTTGGTATGGGGTCTGGAAAACTACTTGTGAGCGATTCGGATGGTCTGTTTCCCGCGACGAAGCTTGAGCATGTTGACCTGGTCGTGGATGACGGTGTTGAGGCTGGCGCGAATGTGAATAAACGGTTTTGAGTGTTCGAGCCGGCCGCGGTGATGTTGGTGCCACATCGCTGGTTGAGTGGTTGCCGCAGAATCACCTCTCTCCCTTCATCGCGGATATCGTCGAAACCCAGCTCGACCTGACGAAGGTTTACGCGTCGTATGCAAAGTCGAAGGGACAGCCGCCGTATGACCCCCGGCTGATGGTGCGTGTCCTGCTCTACGGGTATTGCGTCGGGATCCGGTCATCGCGGGAGCTGGCACGGGTCCGCGTGGATATGGTCGCGTTTCGCTGGTTGGCCGCGCAGCAGGCCCCAGATTTTCGTTCCATTGCCCAGTTCCGGAAACGCCACCTCTCCAGCTTGGGGAACGTGTTCTTGCAGGCGTTGGAACTCGGCCGCACTGCCGGGATGGTATCGCTCGGGCAGGTCGCGTTGGACGGCACGAAGGTGTGCGCGAACGCGTCCCTGCGCAAGGCGATGAGTCACGGTCGGTTGACAGAGAAGCAGAAGGTCCTCGCCGCTGAAGTCTCCGCGCTGCTGGCTGACGCGGACGCGATCGGCGTTGCCGAGAATGCGCGGTTCGGGAAAGACAAACGCGGCGATGAGTTGCCGCCGGAGCTCGCGCGGCGGGAGTCCCGCCTGGTGAAACTTGCCGAGGCGCGCGCTGCATTGGAGGCCGACGCGGCCGCTCTGGCTCGGAAGGACGCGGATAAGAAAGCCCGGGACAAGACTTTAGTGTCGGGCTATTCATGCATGGCTACGACCTATCACAAGGCGAAATAATCCTGCTTAAAGGGTACGTAACCCCGTCGGCGAGGTCCTTACGCGGTTGGCTATTTCGCGAGGAATGCGAGTACGTGCTGGTTCCATTCGTCCTTGTGCGAAACGGTGACCCCGTGCGGGGCGTCTGTGATCACGACGAGTTTGCTGCCGGCAATGGCCTCGTGAGTACGTTTGCCACTCACCTCGAATGGCACGATGGTGTCGGAGTCACCGTGGATGACCAGAGTCGGCACCGTGATTTTCGTAAGGTCGTCGCGGAAGTCGGTAGTGGAGAATGCGGTTACGCAGTCGAGCGTCCCCTTCGGCGATGCCAGTTGAGCGATGTCGAGATTATAGGCAATCTGCTCGGAGCTAACCTTTGGAGTGTTGACCGGGGACGGCTTGCCGGCGGTGAAGAACATCTGCAAAAATTCGTGCAGGAACGCCGGCCGGTCTCCGGTCAAGCCGTCGTGGAACCATTGAGCCAAATCGGCGTCGACGCCCCCGTCAGGGTTGTCATCCGATTTCCAGAGGTAAGGCGGCACGGCGCTGGCGAAGACGAGCTTGGCGATGCGGGCGGTGCCATAGGTACTGACGTATCGAGCGAGCTCTCCACCGCCCATCGAGAATCCGACGAGGGTGACCTCCCGCAGATCGAGGGTATCGATCACGGCCTTCAGGTCGGCGGCGAACGTGTTGTAGTCGTACCCATCCCAAGGCTGTGACGACTGGCCGAACCCGCGACGGTCAAAAGTGATGACCCGGTAGCCGGCCTCGACCAGTGCGGGTACCTGCCCCTCCCAGGACCTACTACTCAGGGGCCAACCGTGGATCAGTACGACGGGCTTACCGGCTCCGACGTCTTCGTAGTGCAGTTCGACGTCGGGACCGTTGTGATCCGGGGCGGTGATGAAGGGCATGGTCTCTCCTCTTAATCGGGGCGGTTCGTTGGAGGCAATACGAAATGTGCTACAGAGACAATAGGGGTTCGCTGGGAGAATGCTGAGCTGATGAGCACAGAGGCAAACCGTGTCACCATCACCGCTCCGCGGAAGGGGCAGCTTAAAACCGTCGGACGCCGAAACGAATTGCCTGGCGAGCCGCAGCCCTCCACGCACGGCGCACTTCCTTGCGGACGCTGCTGAAGTACGTCTTCTCAACCGACGTCAGTGCGAACACTTAGCTCTACTATCCATGGCGTCCTGGATTAAGAAGTGAGGTGTTTTTGAGAAACCCGGTTCAACCCTGTTTCCCAGGATGACAGTCTCGTGTTAGGTGTTGACCATCCGCGTTCACGGGCACTACTAGCGGACTGCAAGGGCGATATATAGAATCTCCCCATGGCAGCTGCTCCAGTGCCTGCCGGTTTGGACGGAAAAGCGTCGGACACCATGTTGGCGCTAGGCCGTTTTTTCACTCGGTGGGACCAAACAGATGATGGGCGCGCAGTGTTCCGTGAAGGCGGGCGCAAGGGCGATGTGTTCTACCGCGACCGGTGGAGCCATGACAAGGTGGTGCGTTCCACCCACGGGGTGAACTGCACGGGGTCGTGTTCGTGGAAGGTTTACGTTCGGGACGGCATTATCACTTGGGAGTCGCAGCAGACGGATTACCCGTCGGTGGGCCCCGACAGTCCGGAGTACGAGCCGCGGGGGTGCCCCCGTGGTGCGGCGTTCAGTTGGTACACCTACTCACCCACGCGGGTGCGGTATCCGTACGCCCGTGGAGTTCTCGTCGAAATGTACCGTGAGGCGAAGGTTCGTCTCCAGGACCCCGTGCTCGCTTGGGCCGACGTTGTGGACGACCCTGAACGACGTCGTTGCTACCAGCAAGCGCGAGGGAAGGGCGGGCTCGTCCGGATTCCGTGGCAGGAGGCGATCGAAATCGCCGCCGCCGCCCACGTCCACACGATCAAGAAGTACGGTCCGGATCGGTGTTCCGGGTTCTCCCCGATCCCGGCCATGTCTATGGTGTCGCACGCGGCGGGTAACCGGTTCATCCAGCTCATCGGCGGGGTGATGACGTCTTTTTACGACTGGTATGCCGACCTTCCCGTGGCCTCTCCGCAGGTGTTCGGCGACCAGACAGACGTGCCTGAATCAGGTGACTGGTGGGATTCCACCTATCTGATGATGTGGGGATCAAACGTTCCCGTGACGCGCACGCCTGACGCGCACTTTATGGCGGAGGTGCGGTATCGCGGCACAAAGGTGGTCGCGATCAGCCCCGACTATGCCGACAATACGAAGTTCGCCGACGAGTGGCTGCCCGCCCAGGCCGGCACTGACGCGGCGCTTGCGATGGCGATGGGGCACGTGATGCTCAAGGAATTCTTCGTCGACCGGCAGGTGCCCTATTTCAGCGGCTATGTGCGCCGCTACACAGATCTGCCCTTCCTTGTCCGGCTCGAGGAGCACGCTGGCGGTGGGCTGGTGCCCACGAAATTTTTGATGGCGGCTGACTTGCCCGACAAGGCGCATATTCCGGATGCTGCGTTTAAAACGGTCTTGCTTGACTCAGCCACTGGCGCTCCCGTGGTGCCCAATGGTTCCATCGGCTACCGGTACGGTGAAGCGGGTAAGGGCAAGTGGAACCTCGACCTCGAGGGTGTCGACCCGGCGTTGAGCCTTCTCGATGAGTCCGTCTCAGGCCAGCCCCCGGAGACCGCTGAGATCCGGATGCCCTGCTTCGAGGCACCCTCCGGGGAGGGGTCGATCGTGACTCGCGGCGTTCCCGTCCGGCGAGTGGCCGGGCACCTGGTAACCACGGTGTTCGACCTGATGCTCGCTCAATACGGGGTTGGGCGTCCAGGACTGCCGGGCGACTGGGCGACCGACTACGACGACGCGTCGACGCCGTACACGCCGGCCTGGCAGGAGGAGATCACGAGCGTGCCGGCCGCCGCGTGCATCCGGGTGGCGCGAGAATTTGCCCGCAACGCTGAGGAATCGAAGGGGCGGTCCATGATCATTATGGGGGCCGGTATCTGCCAGTGGTTCCACGGTGACGCCACCTACCGTGCGGTTCTCTCGCTCGTGATGCTCACCGGATGCATGGGGCGAAACGGCGGCGGATGGGCGCATTACGTCGGCCAAGAGAAAACCCGTCCGATCACGGGATGGATTTCTCTCGCTAACGCTCTGGACTGGAGTCGACCGCCGCGCACCATGATCGGTACCGGGTATTGGTACATGCACACCGACCAATGGCGCTCAGATGGGTACTCGGCCGACTCGCTCAAGTCCCCTCTCGCTGATGGGCACTTCGACGGTATGCACACCGCGGACACGATCGCGCAGTCGAACAGGCTCGGTTGGATGCCGTTCTACCCTCAGTTCGACCGCAACCCGCTTGACCTCGCCGATGAGGCGCAAGCGGCGGTGGATGCGGGGGAGGCGCCCGACGCCCCCACCTGGATCGCCGATGCCCTCAAAAGCAGGCGGCTGACCCCCGCCATCGACGATATCGACGCTCCCGAAAATTGGCCGCGCACCCTGGTGCTCTGGCGCTCCAACCTTTTCGGCTCATCTGCCAAGGGCAACGAGTACTTTTTGCGCAACCTTCTCGGCACTCACAACAACGTGATGGGTGCCGACCACATGAACGCTGCCCGACCGCGTGATGTGAAATGGCACGACGAGGCTCCGGAAGGAAAACTGGACCTGCTCGTCTCAGCTGATTTCCGGATGACGTCAACCACACTGTTGTCGGACATCGTCTTTCCGGCTGCAACTTGGTACGAAAAACACGACCTTTCCTCTACCGACATGCACCCCTTCGTGCACGCCTTCAGCCCCGCAATCGACCCACCGTGGGAGGCGAAAACCGACTTTGACACGTTTCGACTGCTCGCCGAGGAGTTTTCCCGGCAGGCGGTGACGCACCTCGGCACCCGACGGGACCTGGTCAGTGTGCCGCTGCAACACGATACGCCGGGGGAGATAGCGCAGCCGGGTGGAGTGGTGCGCGACTGGCGGAACACCGATATACCGGCGGTCCCCGGTCAAAATATGCCTGTCTTCTCGATCGTCGAACGGGACTACACCGCTATCGCGGAGAAGCTAGCCACGGTTGGACCCCTCGCGGAGGAACGCGGTTTCACCGTGAAGAACATCACCTATCGGATGGGGCACGAGATCGAGCGGCTCGCCCGAAGCAACGGGGTGATGCTCGGTGGTGCGGGGAACGGCCGCCCGGCCATCGATACCGATGCGAAGTTCGCCCAGGCCATCCTGAGCTTTTCCGGCACCACCAATGGCGAACTGGCCGTGCAGGGGTTTCGCGAACTGGAAGAGCAGACCGGCATGAAGCTCGTCGACCTTGCCGAGGGATCCGAAGAGAAGCGGGTGACCTTTGCGCAGACGCAAGCGGGGCCCGTCCCTGTCATCACTTCGCCTGAGTGGTCCGGGTCGGAGACTGGTGGGCGTCGGTATTCCCCGTTCACGATCAACGTCGAGCGGCTGAAACCCTGGCACACCCTCACCGGCCGGATGCACTTCTTCCTCGACCACGACTGGATGCGCGACCTCGGGGAGGCCCTCCCGATTTACCGACCACCGCTGGATATGCAGCGCCTGTTTGGCGAACCTCGGTTTGGCCCGAACGGAACAACCGAGATCACAGTGCGCTATCTGACTCCACACTCGAAGTGGTCGATCCACTCAGAATATCAGGACAACCTTTTTATGCTGTCTCTATCGAGGGGAGGACCGACGGCTTGGATTAGCCCCATGGATGCGGCGGCCATCTCGGTCTCTGACAATGACTGGATCGAGTGTGTCAACTTCAACGGCGTGTACGTGTGCCGCGCCGTGGTCAGCCATCGGATGCCCGCGGGAGTCGTTTACGTTTACCACGCGCAAGAGCGCACGATCGATGTACCCAAGTCGGAGGCGACGGGCCGCCGGGGCGGAATTCACAACTCGCCCACCCGCCTGCTCGTCAAACCCACCCACCTAATTGGCGGGTATGCGCAGCTGTCGTACGCCTTCAACTATCTGGGCCCAACCGGGAACCAGCGTGACATGGTCACCACAATCCGAAAGCGTTCCCAGGAGGTGCGGTACTGATGCGCGTGATGGCTCAAATGGGCATGGTGATGAACCTCGACAAATGCATCGGGTGCCACACCTGCTCGGTGACCTGCAAACAGGCGTGGACGAATCGCGCCGGAACCGAATATGTCTGGTTCAACAACGTGGAAACCCGGCCGGGGCAGGGGTACCCGCGACGCTACGAGGACCAGGAACAGTGGAAGGGCGGTTGGCAGCTAAACAAGAAGGGCCGACTTGTGCTGAAGGGGGGCGGACGCCTGAAGAAGCTTTTCGGAATCTTCGCAAGCCCCGTGCAGCCCGAGTTGAAGGATTATTACGAGCCCTGGACCTATGACTATAAAACACTGATCGACGCACCGCTGGGAGACGACTTCCCAGTGGCCCGCCCGAAATCCTTGATCACGGGCGAGGACACCAAAATCAGTTGGTCAGCGAACTGGGACGACGACCTCGGCGGCGCCCCTGAGATGGGTCACCTTGACCCCATCGTGGAGAAGGTGCGGAGGGAGTCGGAGGACAAGATTAAGTTCGCCTTTGAACAAACTTTTATGTTCTACCTTCCGCGGATCTGTGAGCACTGCCTCAACCCTTCCTGCATGGCATCGTGTCCATCCGGTGCCATCTACAAGCGCGTGGAAGACGGCATTGTGCTCGTCGATCAGGACAAGTGCCGCGGCTGGCGCCAGTGCATCACCGGCTGCCCGTACAAGAAGATCTACTTCAACCACAAAACCGGCAAAGCCGAGAAGTGCACCTTCTGTTATCCGCGGGTGGAAATTGGCCTCCCCACAGTCTGCTCCGAAACGTGTGTCGGGCGCCTCCGCTATCTCGGCTTGTTCCTCTATGACGCCGACCGCGTCACCGACGCCGCAGCGGTGACGGATGTCACCGACCTGTACGAATCGCAGATGGACGTGCTCCTCGACCCGAACGACCCCGAAGTGGCCGCTGCCGCCCTCGACCAAGGCATTCCCAGCGATTGGCTGGACGCCGCACGGAAATCGCCCGTGTACGCTCTCGCGAAGGTGTACAAGGTGGCGTTACCGCTGCACCCGGAGTATCGCACGATGCCCATGGTCTGGTATGTGCCCCCGCTGTCTCCCATTGTCGATCTCCTGAGCGAACAGGGCCACGATGCCGAAGACAACGGCAACCTCTTTGGCGCCATCGACGCGCTGCGCATTCCCGTCGAGTACCTCGCCGAACTTTTTACCGCTGGCGACACCGACAAGATCACCGAGGTTTTGCGCAAACTCGCGGCGATGCGCGCCTACATGCGCGGCATCACGATGGGACAAAAACCTGACCCGTCGATCCCCGCGGCTGTGGGGATGACGCCAGGCAACATGTATGAAATGTACAGGCTGATGGCGATCGCAAAGTACGACGAGCGCTACGTTATCCCCAAGGCGCACGTCGAGCAGGCGCATGACCTGGAGGAGATGGGCTGCTCGGTCGATTTCGAGGGCGGGCCGGGCATGTACGAAGACTCGCCGTTCGGGGAGGCGAGTGGTCGACCGACGCCCGTCGCCGTGGAGAACTTCTACGCGCTCAAAGATCGGCAGACTTCCGACACTCCCGCCGGCGAGCAGTCGCTCCGGGGCCGCGTAAACCTCCTCAACTGGGACGGCAACGGAAGCCCCGTGGGTTCTTTCTCCGAGAAACGCGACCAGCCGCGCGCTGCACCGCCGTCACCGGCTGATTTGCGCCCACCGACGGATGGCGGTGCGCTGTGAGGCGTGACCGGGCTGCAGCTCATAGCCTGGCGCTGCGGGTCTTCTACCAGGCTGCCTCGTGGTGCCTGTCGTATCCGGACGCTCAACTCGTGGGAAGGTGCGAGTTGATGCGGTCCGCACTGGCCGAACAGGGCCCGGCAGCACCTGATCTCACCGCGGTCATCGCGTACCTTGAGAACACCGCGATCGGCACCCTCCAGCGCTCCTACGTTGAGACGTTCGACCTCAGTAAGCATCATCCGCTCTACCTGTCCTATTGGACGGATGGCGACACCCGGCGCAGGGGCGACGTGCTGGCTGCGTTCAAGCAGGTGTACCGGGGGAGCGACTATCTGACCAATACGCACGGTGAGTTGCCCGACTTCTTGCCGCTGGTGCTCGAGTTCGCGGCTGTGGCCAGCCCAGTAGCAGGCCGGGACCTGCTCATCCAGTACCGGCCCAGCGTCGAAATGCTCCGGCTTTCACTCACGGAGCACGGGTCGCCGTACGCCACCGTGATGGACGGCATTTGCGCCACACTTCCAGGCCCCTCGCCCGCCGACCGGCAGGCCGTGCAAGCCATGGCCGGCGTCGGCCCCCCCGCCGAAAGTGTCGGACTTGAACCGTACGACCCGCGCCTGCTTCCTTTGAACGCGAGCTCGTGATGTGGGACGTGCTGCTCTGGGGAATTCTCCCCTATGTGATGGTGGCGATCCTGATCAGTGGAACTATCTGGCGCTACCGTTACGACCAATTCGGTTGGACCACCCGCTCGTCCCAGCTCTACGAATCCCGGCTCCTGCGCATTGGATCGCCAATATTTCATTTCGGGTTCCTCGCCGTCATCGCCGGGCATTTCTTCGGCCTGGTGATCCCGATGTCCTGGACACTCTTTTTCGGGATGAGCCAGGACTTCTATCACCTCAACGCTCTGCTGGTCGGCGGCGTTGCGGGGGTCTGCACTCTCGGTGGCATTGTGATCCTGATCTATCGGCGCCGCAAAACCGGGCCGGTCTTCATGGCCACGACCACCAACGACAAGATGATGTACATCGTGTTGACCGCCGCGATCGTCCTGGGGCTCTGGACCACCCTCGCTAGCGTTTTCAGCGGCGAGCATGGCCACAACTACCGTGAAACCGTGTCGCCCTGGTTTCGTTCGCTTTTCATTCTGCAACCAGATATCGCGGCCATGGCCGCAGCTCCGTTCTCCTTCCACATTCACACCCTCGTGGGCATGATTTTGTTCGTCGTGTGGCCCTTCACCCGGCTGGTGCACGCCTTCACCGCACCTCTGCACTACCTGTTCCGGCCCTACATCGTCTACCGGTCCAGAGATCAAGAGCCCGGGCAGATTCGGCCGGTGCGCCGCGGGTGGGCGCCCATCGGAACCCAGGATCGCACCCGGGACAAACGCTGATCGGAGGTGCGGGTAATGGGCACACCGATGGGCTCGAAAATGACTGCACGGCAGAAGGCACACCACAGCAAGGGTGTGAACCTCACCCTCGCGACTCTCACCTCCGTCGTGTGCTTCTGGGCGTGGACGAGTGTCTCGCCGCTCGGCATCCGCTATACCGAGTCGATGAATCTCTCGTCGGCCCAGACGTCTGTACTCGTGGCGATGCCCATACTCGTCGGATCGATCGGCCGCATTCCAGTGGGCGTGCTCACCGACCGATTCGGCGGACGCCTCCTATTCACACTGGTACTGCTTGCATCCGTCCCCGCCCTCTTGCTCGTCGCGCTTGCCGGAACCCTCAACGCATTTGCCTTCCTGGTCGTGGCAGCGCTGTTGCTCGGCGTAGCCGGAACCGTGTTCGCCGTGGGAATTCCATTCGTGAGCCAGTGGTACCAACCATCCCGCCGAGGCTTTGCAACCGGCGTCTTCGGGGCAGGGATGGGCGGCACCGCAGTGTCGGCCTTCTTCACTCCACGTTTGGTGGAATGGCTCGGATACGTTCCAACTCACCTCATCATCGCGACGCTCCTCCTCGTCACCGCAATATGCGTATGGACACTTATGGCAGAGGCCCCCGGATTCACGGCCAGCACTGATCCATTCCTTCCCAAGCTCACCGCGGCGGCGCGGCTCAGCTTGACGTGGCAGATGAGTTTTCTCTATGCGCTGGTCTTCGGCGGATTCGTCGCTTTTTCCACCTACCTGCCCACGTATCTCCGCCAGATATACGATTTCGACCTCACTGCCGCGGGGACACGAACGGCTGGGTTTGCGGTTGCCGCCGTTATTCTCCGCCCCATCGGCGGAATTCTTGCCGACCGCATCGGTCCGAAGCCAGTGGTAATCGGGTCGCTGGCGGCGGTGGCCGTTCTCGCTTGGGTGGTGAACCTCCGTCCCGATGGCGAGATCCCCGCCGGCCTCACCTTTGTCGCGATGGCGTCTGCACTCGGTCTCGGTGCTGGGGGAGTGTTCGCCTGGATCGGGAGGAGCGCACCGCCCGCCAGAGTGGGGGCGGTGAGTGGCATCGTCAGCGCTGCCGGTGGGTTAGGCGGATACTTCCCGCCACTGGTGATGGGGGCCACCTACAACGCTGCGGAAAACAGCTATGCGATCGGACTAATTCTCCTCGCTGGTACCGCTCTGGCCGCTCTGATTTTCACGATCCTTTTTGTGAAAAACCGACCGTCTGCCACCACGACTCAGTGACATTTCCAAAGACCTACGCCCGCTCGTTCGTGTCGCCCGTCGCGTTGTTTGACGGTGGCGGGGTCACCGTCGGTGACGTCGACCGGGTTTGTTAAAGCCTTGTCGGAAGTTTCCGGTGCGAGGTGGATGGCGTGACGGCGTGGATGGTGTCGTTGGCGAAGTGTGGGTTGGACTGGCCGGCAGCTTCAAGGTGCTGCGGATGTAATCGGTCGTATCGGCTGCGTTCATCCCGATCATTGTCCCGGGTGGAGATGTTTCGGTCTGGCGCTGGGAGCACCGCGAGTTTGAGCTCACCGACGCCGAAGTGTGTGCTGCCCGATAAGGCGTATCGCGATGTGCGATCCGGTGTCCATGTCGACGTTTGTGAGCATGCGGAGCATTTTGAGGTGGGTGTTGGCGAGCAGGTGTGCCTCACCGATGACGAAGGATATGAGCTAAGTAGGGCATCCGCTCCGCGAGCGATGTTGTGATGCAGCGACGTAATTGGCGCTTAGAGACTGGCTTCATGACGCTCTGCCAGCGAGCACCCGGGTCGACCTTTGAAGGTCCGATTAGCTCTGGCAACTCGAAGTCCACTGGAGTGACAGGCCCGATCGAGGAGTGGCGCCGGCGGCGGTGCCGCGACAGAAGTCTCGGCCAAGGGTGGTGGCGGTGGTGGAGGTCTTCTATTTCTTCGGACAGATCTCGCCATCGTTAGGCGTTTCCTGGTCGTGGCGACAGTTCTTCGGGAAATGATTTCCACCCCCAATCGACGCCGGCGATGGCGGACGGCCGATGTCGACGAGGCGGACCATGCGGGTGATGGTGAAATTGATCTCTATTACGCCAATCGATTCAGACGCCTGGACCTCGTATTCGATGCTTCCTGGTGGAAGAAGGTCGACGCTTTTTTCAAGCACGCCCTGTCCATCTTCAGATCCGCGTCTTTTTGCCGTAGCCGCTGCAGCTCGGCCCCTTCAGACTCCATTACTTCGGCCCATCGGGTTTCGTTGAGTGCCTTGAACGCGGTCACCATGCGGCCCAGGGTTGCCTCGTTGACTCCGCTCTCGGGTGACGGTCGCGACCGTTTTGCCGGTGGTGATGATCAGCTTCACGGCCTCGTCTGCTTGCTCAAAAGTGAACTCTCGACGTGTTCTTTCCAGAGTAACCAGTGTGTCCTGTGAGTTGTCGGCCACCAGGGCCAGGGCCACTCTTGACATATAAGGCCTGTACGCACAAACTCAACTGAAGAATACTCTTTTATGTTTTCGCTCCGATATGTTTTCGAAACTACCTCCTAGTAAGGGACTTTGATGAATAAGAAAACAGCAGTGTTTTTTGTGCCCGCGTTTGCTTTAGGTGTCGCCGTATTGACGAGTGGTCCAGCCTTTGCAGCCACTGGTGACGCGTCCTACCAGGGGACGCTGGATGCGATCAACGGCAGCAACGGCAGCGGCACCATCTCCGTTGAGGTTTCCGGTGATCAGGCCACAGTCACCCAGACCGTCAAGGGTCTGGCCGAGACCTTCGACGGTAAGCCGTACCCGCACGTACAGCACATCCACATCGGTGCGAAGGGGGAATGTCCCACCACGGCAGCTGACACCGATGGAGATGGTGTGATCAGCACGACCGAAGGTCAGCCGTCCTACGGAGAGATTGGCACAACGTTGTCCACGAGCGGCGACACGAGTCCGGCGGCCGGAACTGATCTAACGCTTGCCGGGATGGGTGCAAACTACGACTACAACCGAACCTTCACTCTGGATGCCGCCACCGCGGCCTCGCTGGAGGCAGGCACGGCGGTTGTGGTGGTCCACGGGCTAGACCCGGCCACGTTGACGAAAGCAGCACAGGACGCAAAGAGTGACTTGGTTCCGAGTCTGCCCTTGGCAGCAACGTCGCCGGCTCTGTGTGGCGCCCTGAGCGCGTCGCAGGCGAACATGCCTGACGGTGGCGTGGAAACCGGTGGTGGCAGCACTTCGAGCGGTGCTGACATGGGCCTTCTCGCCCTCGGTGCCGGGGCCCTGACCGCTGCAGGTGGCGCGGTGATGATTCGTCGGCGTCTTGCCGCACGAGGCTGAGATCGGTTTGATCCCCGGTGATTATCCCGGCTGAAAAGCGTCGTCGCGGTAGCCGTCTGGCTACCGCGGCGGCGGTTCTGCTCTTCACCGTCGGCTGTGCGGCGATCGGCTTCGCCCTGTGGGGCAACCCTCCTCCTCCACGGCCGCCTGCCTCGGCTGCCGTATCAGCCCCATCGCAGGAGTCCGTCTCCGTTACACCCTCACCGGAGCCCATCTCAGATCCGCCGACTCCGCGGGTTGACCAGGTTGTCGGCCCGACCTTGACCGACTCCGAGCCCACTCAGATCAATGTCCCCGCGATTGAAGTGGACTCTGTCCTGATGCAATTGGGACAGAATCCTGATGGCACGGTGCAGACGCCGTCGTTGGACGAGGCCTCTCCGGCCGGCTGGTACACCGGTTCGCCCACCCCCGGCGCGATCGGACCTTCCGTCATCCTGGGTCACGTCGACTCCAGGGTGCAGGGGCGCGCGGTGTTTTACCGACTTGGCGAGATGCGTCCCGGCGACGAGATTTTGGTTACCCGAGCCGATGCGACAGTGGCGGTATTCGTGGTCGACGGAGTGGAGGAATACCCGAAAGATGATTTTCCGCAGTTCGCCGTCTACGGCAACACCGATCATGCGGGATTACGGCTGATCACCTGCGGTGGAGAGTTCAACGAAACCACTCGTACGTACCCAGATAATGTTGTTGTCTACGCCAGCTTGGTGTCCAGCCATGCGGCGTAGCAGGACAAAGACGCGTGTCAACAGGCCCGACTGGCTGCTTGCGATCGCGGTGGCTTCCACGGCTTTGCTGGTTGGATGCGCCACCACCTCCTCCGGCGCCGTGAACACAATGGCCCCCGGAATGTCCATGCCAGGCACGTCGGCCTCCCCGACTCCGCAGTCGAGCTCGGCAGGCAGCGCGGAGGCAGGACCGTCCGCAGCATCACAGATGATTTGTGGCACCGAAACACGCGACAACATCACACGTGCGCTAACTCTCGCCGCCCCGCCACACTCCGTCGACAGCTGGATCAATCGCCAATACACCTGCACATACCATCTGACTGATGGAGAATTCGTGATCTCGGTGCAGGAATCCTCGGACGCAGCGTCTGCCCGCAGCTACTTCGACACAATGCAAGGAAACCTTGCCCCAGTCCAACCCATTGAAGGACTCGTGAATCTCGGATTGCCTGCTTACGAAACCACAGGCGGCGTGGTCGTCTTCCTCAAAGACAACATGACGTTACAAGTTGACGCCAGAAAGTTGACGGATAGGATCGGGCCGCATGGCGTCACCCGCACCGCGTTTTCCTATCAAGTAGCTACTGCCATCCTGGGCTGCTGGACCGAACACTAGTCCGGCCGCGCGTCGAATTAGCCAAGCCCGGGCCGCCTATAGCGGGACTCGCGTCCTAAAATCCAGCCGGGGGTTGGTGGGGATCTGTCTGGCCATCAGGGACTGGGTTCTTGCGCATGCCAGAGGCGTAACAGTGCGAAGACCATGCCGTTTGGAGAGGGATAGTCGCCCAATGCACCTTCGTGAATCGCGAAACGGGATCCCAGAAGATCACGGGTGTACATGGTTGACTATGCTGTTCCCACTCCTCGTACCCGCTGTTACCGTGATGATGTCCTCATCGACGAGAACTTTGCGCTGGCCGATGTGTCCGAACATCTTGAGTTGCCCAACTCCATGGTTTGGTGGACTTCTGTACCCCGGATGGTGCCGACCTCGCATTACTCACCGAGGAGCTGGGTTTGCACGAGTTGGCCGTCGAAGACGCCACGAAACTGCGTCAGCGGCCGAAGCTCGATCACTATCCCGATCACTCGTTTTTGTCTGCTTGCGCTGTCGGCTTCGATCCGGCCTTAAAAGCGGTTACCACCGACGAGATTGCCGCCTTCATCACGGCCCGTGCACTGGTTACCGTGCACTAGGAGGAGAGCATCGATTTGGACAATGTGGTTGCCAGATGGGACTCTTTCCCGGACTTGGCGAAGCATGGTGTCGCCTTCCTGTTGCACGGACTGTTGGACTAACTTGTCGACGGGTACTTCGAGGCGGTAGACGCCCTCGACGAGGAGATCGAAGAGCTCCAGAACCAGCTATTCGTGCCCTCGGCCGACCAGGAAGCCCTGCAACGGAATTCTTTCGCGCTCCGGAAGAGCCTGGTAACGCTTCGGCGGGTGATCCTACCGATGCGCGAAGTGGTGAACACGCTCCTCCGTCGCGACCTTCACCTTGTGGCCGACGAGATGGGTCCTTACTGTCAGGATGTCTACGACCATGTACTGCGCGCTATGAAATGGACGGAGAGCCTGCGCGACCTCGCCACGAGTATCCTCGAAGCGAATCTGGCCCTCCAGGGAAACCGGCTCAACGTGATCACCAAGAAGGTGACGGGACTGCCATCATCGCCATATCGACGGCCGTCACCGGCTTCTACGGCCAAAACGTGCCCTACCCCGGGTTTAGCGAGATCGGAGGCTTCTTCAGTTCGGTAGCGTTTATCGTGGGCTTCTCCACGCTGTTGTTTTCTCAAACGCAACGACTAAATCTAGGATCCTGACCCGCACTCACGTGCGGTGCTCTCCCGTCCCATCCTGATCGACGCCCTGATTGCACGCCGTCTTTGGGCTCTGCTCGCACACTTTCTCGCACGACTGAACGGTGGGTCACGACCATGGCATTGATTGACAACGGCATCTACTTAGCCGGACACCGCGCGGAGAGCCCCCGCAGCCGTGAGAAAACGTACCAGGCCCTCCGCGAGAACGCTGGCATGGCGTGGATCGGACTCTACAGACCGGACGCCACCGAGATACGGTCGGTTGCCAGCGAATTCGATCTCCACCCGCTGGCCGTCGAAGACGCCCTGACCGGCCATCAACGAGCCATGCTCGAGCGGTACGGATCCACGTTGTTCCTCGTCTTGCGCCCCGCACGATACATCGACGAGAAGGAAGAGGTGGAATTCGGTGAGCTTCACCTCTTCATCGGCGAGGACTTTGTTGTCACCGTTCGCCACGCCGAATCGATGACCCTCAGCCGGGTCAGGCACAGCCTCGAGGCGAATCTCCCGCTTATCGCGAAGGGTCCACAAGCCGTGCTGTACTCCATCCTTGACGAGGTAGTCGATGAGTATGCACCCGTCATCGCCGGACTCGAGAACGATATCGACGAAATCGGAAACCAACTCTTTGACGGCGACCCCAGCGTCTCCCGACGCATCTATGACCTCTCCCGGGAAGTTATCGAGTTCCAGCGCGCGGTGCACCCCTCCTTATCGGGATGCTCCAAGCGCTCCTCCGCGGCTCGGAAAAATACCAGGTCGAACTGGAGCTCCAACGTTCCTTCCGCGACGTCTTGGACCACGCTATCCGCGTCGTCGATCGAGCGGACTCATTCCGCGCCATCCTTCAAAACGCACTGACCGTGCACCCCACCCTGGTGAATCAACGGCAGAATGACGAAATGCGCCACATGTCTGAGACGAGCCTCGTTCAGAACGAACAGGTCAAGAAGATTTCCTCCTGGGCGGCCATCCTCTTCGCCCCAGCCCTCGTCGGCACGGTCTACGGCATGAACTTCGACTTCATGCCCGAACTGCACTGGACTTTCGGATACCCGATCGCACTCGGAAAGATGGTCTTCCTTGGCGTTGCCCGGTACGTGGTCTTCGAGAAAAAAAGTGGCTGTGACCCGCGCTCGAGGCCGACAGCACTTCGAGCTCAGATCTTTGCCCTGAGCGTGCGGCGCTCGCTCGTGTGTGGCTCACAATAGAGGTGTTGTTCGCATTCGATAGATCTGCTCGCACCCTCTATTGACCGGCGCGGGCGGGATGGAAGATCACAGTGGATTCATTGGACGTTCCGGTCATCCCGGCGAGCGTTGCCAGCCCCGTCCGTTCGAGAGCGCCAGCGGGCAGCCTTGTGCGGTGGCTGCTTCGGAACCGTGTGCAGCCCGTCGGACCGGAGAGCCACGAAGACACGGTGACGAAGCATCCCTGGTGGATGGTCATGTGTCTGACGGGCGTCGACTACTTCTCGACGTTGTCGTACCTGCCGAGCATCGCCGTGCTGGCTGCCGGAGCACTGGCGCCGTTAGCGACCCTGCTGATCGTTGCACTGACTCTGCTGGGGATGTTGCCGATGTACCGGCGGGTGGCGAAGGAGAGCCCGCACGGCCAGGGTTCGGTGGCGATGCTCGAGCGGCTCCTCCCGTTCTGGAAGGGCAAGTTCTTCGTGCTGGTACTTCTGGGCTTCGTCGCAACGTCCTGGATCATCACGATCACCCTGTCATCGGCGGATGCCACGGTCCACCTTCTTGAGAACCCATATGCGCCCAGCTTCCTCGAGGGGCATGCCGTGACGATCACGATCGTCCTGCTCCTCACCCTCGGCGGCGTCTTCCTTCTCGGTTTCAGCGAAGCCGTGGCGGTCGCCATCCCGCTGGTGGCGGTGTATCTCACCCTAAACGCCGTCGTCATCGGCGTCGGCCTCTACGACGTGTTCACGGAACCAGCCGCTCTCGCCGGATGGGCCGACGCCCTCACCTCCCGCGGCGGGGGGTTCGGTGATCTTCTCGGTCCCGCCATCATCGCTTTCCCGCTGCTCGTGTTGGGTCTGTCCGGATTCGAGACCGGGGTGAGCATGATGCCCCTGGTTGCCTCGGCAGGGAAAACCACCGAGGAGCGCCTGGCTTCACGCATCCGCAACACCCGCAAGCTCCTGACCGCGGCGGCCCTCATCATGAGCGCCTACCTCCTCTCGAGCACCTTCGTCACCACCCTCCTCATCCCCGAGGAAGCTTTCGAAGACGGTGGCGAAGCGAGCGGCCGCGCACTGGCCTACCTGGCCCACGAACTCGTCGGAAACACCTTCGGCACCGTCTACGACGTGAGCAGCATCCTCATCCTGTGGTTTGCGGGGGCGTCCGCGATGGCCGGCCTGATCAACATTGTCCCGCGCTACCTGCCGTCATACGGCATGGCCCCCGAGTGGAGCCGCGCCGTGCGCCCCGTGGTTCTCGTCTACACCGGCATCAGTATCCTGATCACGATTGGCTTCAACGCCAACGTAAACGCGCAGGCGGGCGCCTACGCCACCGGCATTCTGGCGATGATGGTGTCCGGAGCCGTCGCCGTCACGATCTCGGCGATCCGACGCCACCAGCGCCGAGCCAGTGTCGCATTCACCATTCTGACCTTGATCCTCTTGTACGCCCTGGGCGAGAACATCTTGGAGAAGCCAGACGGCATAGCCATTTCTGCGTTCTTCATTCTGGGCATCATCGTCGTTTCACTCGTATCCCGAGTTTCACGCACCACCGAACTGCGGGTGGAAACGGTCGAACTGGACGAACACGCGCGGCGCTTCATCACCGACTCGCTCGTCTTCGATGGCGCGTTGAACCTGATTGCGAACAAGCCGAAGCCGGGCAAACAGACCGACTATGCCGGAAAGGAGACGGCGCAGCGGGGGATGAATCCCGTGCCGGGTCGCGCTGACGTGCTGTTCCTGGAGATCGAGGTGGTGGATCCGTCTAGTTTCAGCGAGACGCTCCATGTTCGCGGTGAAGAAGTCAACGGGCTTCGGGTGCTTCGAGCCCAGAGCCCCGCGGCTCCGAACGCCATCGCCGCCATCCTCTTGGCATTGCGCGACGCATCCGGAGTGCGACCTCACGCTTACTTTGAATGGTCAGAGGGCAACCCCCTAGGGCACCTCCTGCGCTACCTCCTCCTCGGCCAAGGAGATACCGCACCCGTCGTGCGCGAAATCCTTCGCCAGAGCGAAGCTGATCCGGCACGCCGACCCGGAATCCACGTCGGCGGCGGCTGACGGCGCCCCGTACGGCGACGGTTCAGAGAAATCTGCACGGTCGGGAAATCGTGACTCACGCAGGGCCGTTCGTCTCCCCGTCGAGCCAGAGCGTATCGGATGCGTCGTTGTGGACGGTGCCGGTGCCCACCTGCCTGGTGTCGATTCTGTCGCGGCGCATCGGGCGTGGCCTTCAATGACGGCAGAGGGTTCACCTACTCGGCCTTCGGCTACCCGGCAGCGGCACCGTTCACCGGCAACACCCTGCAGTCCTGCTCCGGCACCGCCACGGACTCCCCATACGCCCAGTCCGAATCGCAGGGCATCCCCCTGCGACATGACCGGTGGAACATCCGGCCGCCCGCGGTTCATCGGCAGCGGTTCGGCCGGCTATCAGAACTCGGTCAACAGTCTCGGCTACAACAACGTCGCGAACACCATGTTCGTGCCGTACTGGGGATCGGTGATCGAGAGCGCCTATGCTGCCGCCGCCTGAACCTGACCGGAATGACGAACCCGGCTCCGGAGGCGTCGCGCACGAGAATCTGACCGCGGACCCGTCCGACGCCGAATGGGACGAAGACCGGGTGCGCGCGGCGCGACCACGAGCGATCCGTCTCAACCCGGACGGCACTCGACTTCGGATGAAGTACCGGGGCAACCAGAACCGACGGACGTACATTAGAACCACCTGCGGGACAGCACCGGCAAGTCGGGGGTCCGCCGCATACCGCGGTGTGCGGCGGACCCGTGCTGTCATCCGGGGTCGAGGCCACGGGGACAGCCAGGGAGCCGATCGCAACCTCTCACCTTGTTTCGCAGCGGTGACAGGGATCGGGAACCGTCGAGGATCATTGACTGCTGAGGGTCTGGGAATGGCTCGAAGACCGCCCGCTTGATGAGGCGGTGCGCATCGAGGGTCGCAAGGAGCACCCACGAGAGTGGCATCGGCACGAGGAGATCGACAACCGCTTGAGCAAGGATGCGGCCAGGACCCACGCGGAGCTGTCGGTCGAGGGTTATCAGAGCGTTTGTTTGCGACGTGCTGAGGGGTGCCTGGGTGTAGGGAGCGCGGTTCGTGTCGGACCGGAACAGGGATGAGTAGTCCTCGGTGGCCACGGATGCGTGCTTCGCCAGGGTGACCCGCGCGACCGGCTTGTGGCGCATCGACGTCTTCAGGTCCGTCTCGTCATAGCTCCTGCCCGGGAATAACTCGAACGACGCCGAGTACCAGAGATGTTGACCATTGCTGGGATGATGCCGAGGAGTGCGAGCACGGCGATGATCTTGCATGAAGAGTGTGATCAGAATCGGCGGGCACGTCAGGAGAAGAAAAACTAGGAAGGCCGTGGCGATCGGGTTGGCGAGATCAGGCTGTCGTCTATCCCGTCAATTGCGCGCCCAACCACGCTGCCAATGAAGGCCGGCGCGGCAGCGGCAACCGTCGGACCCCATCAAGTCTCGGCCCGGTATTCGCTCGTCCCGGCTTGATCGCGATGGACGCAAGGCCCGAACTCAAGGCGCATCTTGTGAAGATCCCATGACTTCATCGTGCACCCTCGACCGGGAGATGCGTAATTCCCATTTCGTGCTGGTCGCTGACGAAAGCGATGGGCAGAGTGCGCAACTTTCGGTGACAGCAACGCCTTGATAGGCAGCTCCCGACGGTGCCACACTGGAGACTGTGAACCTCAACGATGAATTGCAGGCCGTCGAAAAAGTGGTGGATCGACTCACGAAACGATTCCCAAATGTGCCACGGTCGAGCGTTGAAAGAGCTGTCCGCGAGGAGCATCAGAACTTCTCCGGCCGCCCGATACGTGACTTTGTTCCCGTTCTCGTCGAACACGGGGTCAAGGAACGCTTACGCAAACAGTGAGCCACGGTTCAGCGGGATAGTGCGCGACCACCAGTGGTGCCCGTTGCGCCTTACTGGACATCCCGGATCATGAATACCGGGAAGTCGGCTGCTATGGTTTCGAATGCTTGGACTGGCTCCGACTGATCGACCGGAATGTGCGGTCGGGCGCCGGGTGCTTGCGCCAGGTATGACTTGGTAATCGGTGCGCGGGCATCCGCGCGAACCTCTTCAAGTAGCACCGGTCGCCTGCGCCCCGCGTGGATGACGGCGCTCCCATTCGCGGCCCGCACATTGCGCACCCACCGCGAGCCCTGGCCCAGCATCGAAACCACGTACTCACAACCTTCGTAGCGGGCCACCACGAGCGGCAGGGTGAGCAGGGTGTGCGACTTCGGATTGACGGTCTCGAGGCTTACCGCGCCGTGGCCAACGATACCGAGCGAGAACACCATCGCGCTTATTCGGTTCAGGAAACGCGCCCACCGGTTCGGGCGCCCGCCGGCGTACATGCGCCGTAACGAGTCTCCACGGATCATGTCGGGTCGCCGCTGATCTTGAAGTGGGTGTCGTGCACGAATTTTGGCCTGAGTGGTGTGCCTCTCTCGTTTTCCGACTGACACCATCGTTGCGGCTGTGTCGCTCGGGCGAGCTGACAGTACCATCGCATCATGGCGCGACCGTTGCCAGTGAATAGCCGATACCGTAACCGTAGAGGACGGTACACCGTCGCCGATCTTGATGACGTGCACCAACGCCAGGGCGCGACCGCGGCCAAGGGATGTCCTACTTCAGCGAATCGACGATCACCAGCTCGATCAGACAACGAACCCTCACAGCGTTCTAGCGATCGGTGGTAGGTCGATCTGTATGCTTTGCATATGATGGCGCCGCAGATCTATGTCACTTTCCCCGGTACAGCGCGCGAAGCGCTCCGCTTCTACGCGGATGTTTTCAGCGGAGAGCTCACCCTGCATACCTACGAGGATTTCGGTCGCAGCGACGGCCCGCCCCACAACATAGCTCACGGAGTGCTCGAGGGCGTAGTTGTATTGATGGGATCCGATGCAGCCGCAGGTGAAAAAAGTGTTCGGCTTGATGGCGTCAAGCTCTCATTGCTGGGCGCCGCCGAACCGGAAATTCTCCACGAGTGGTTTGACAAACTCGCGATGGACGGCCAGATCGTTGACTACCTTGCCCCAAAGCCTTGGGGTGCTTCGGATGGCCAAGTCATCGACCGTCATGGACTGCACTGGCTCATCGGATACGAACTCGGGCAATGAGCGGCCCACAACGCTCGATCGTGGAGAGCGACAAGGTCCTCGTGAGGATCGATCTGGATGTCCCTCCCTGTTGAACTCCTCCGACAAGTGTTCTCGATCGCTGCTGATCTCCACCGAGCTTGCCCCCTGTCGCCCTTTTGGAGTGCCTCGAAGCGGATGCCGTGCCCGGCCCGACCGCGGCGGCCCGACCGGTCCCGACCGGTCCCGACCGGACATGCTCGCTGTCAGAGACCTGATCACCAACGACGGCCAACAGTAAGTCGTGATCAACGCACCGGCTGTCCGCGAGTGCCCGCCCGCATATGGGCGTCGAAGCCGGGCAACTTATTGCATCGGGTGCACCCCGTATTTCGCCTCGAGCGTGGCATCCGTCACAATCTCTGGCCTGGACATGCCGCGACAGGTCTGGCAGCGCATCACGACGGGTCAGCGAAGTACCGACGACCACGGCGAGAGGCACCCAAAGCCTGAGCGAGGCTGTGAAGTCGCGAAGCCGAGGGGCGCCTGACGGCAGGCTGAGAGCTTAGGGCTGCGAACTCCACACCTACAGTTCCCTCAAAACAAATCTGCCGAAGTTCACCCATACCACCCCGTTACGCGGACAACGAGTTGTCCTGACTCGAGCCTATCGACGTGCACCGGCATCGGTAGCGGCCGAGTACGGATGACTTTGCCAGCTACAACTGAGCATCTGTCCAGAAAGTGAGTGCAAGCTGGCGGGTTCGTCCATGCGGCTTCATCTGGCCGTGAGTCCACCGATCACGGTGCGCCGAGGATCGTGTAGCCCGGCCGCATCGCATTTGGAAGTCATGCGCTCTGCTTCACCCCGTTCACCTCTGACCGCCCGGCGAGAAATGAACGCCAAACGTAAACGTTCGCGCACCAGATCCGTCGCTGTCGGCACTGGAGCAGCTCTCGGTCTCCTCGGCCTGATCATGGGAATCGGTGCGGTGTCACAGGCGTCCGCGGTAAGTTCTGCCGGCATCGCCGCGACGACGGAGCTCTCCGAAAGCACCGGTTTGCATCACGAGCAGCTCAGCGTCTACTCCGCCATAGCCACAAAAACCGCCCATGACCGGGCGGAGAGCACCCTCAGTGACGCCGGAACGGTGATCACGGCCATGGCGAACAAGGTGGATCCGACCCCACTGGCGTCATCCGTCGCCGCGCTCGGGGACTACAAGTCGTTGGAGACGGACACCGTCATCGAGCTCACCGAACAGACTCAGGAGGCGGCCGACACGGCCCGTTCGGCTGTGGCCGAGGTAGACCGAGCCGCCGCCGAGGCCGCAGCAGCGGCCGCCGCCGAGGCCGCTCGCGCCCAGGCCGAGGCTGCCGTTCAGGCTCAGGCTCAGGCGGACGCCCGGGCCGCGGCCGCGGATGCGTCGCGCGATTCCGCTCCAGCTGCTGAGTCCCAGCCCGACGCCGGCGGCAACACGCCCGCCGAGGCGAAGGCGACGGCCCGGGCGATGGCAGCCTCCAAGTACGGCTGGGGCGAGTCCGAGTTCTCCTGCCTCGTACAGCTCTGGAACAAGGAATCCGGCTGGTCGTACACGGCCAACAACCCCAGCGGCGCCACCGGAATCCCTCAGGCCCTGCCCGGGAGCAAGATGGCCACGGCGGGATCCGACTGGGCCACGAACGCGACGACGCAGATCTCCTGGGGTCTCGGCTACATCAAGGCCGGGTACGGCACCCCGTGCGGAGCCTGGGCGCATTCCGTGACCAACAACTGGTATTGACCGCACCTGACCTGACCTGACCTGACCCGACCGGGGCAACGGATTTGGGGGTGAGCCGCAGGTCGAGGTGGAGGGTCATGCTCCTGGCTGCTCCACAGTCGAACGAGTGGAAGGCTCAGTGTGCGTTGAGGCGGGCCCCTGCATCGATCGTCGTGCGCGGTGCGCGAGCCGGGGCCCCCGCACTCCGCTGACTCTGGCGAGCGACCTCACGCAGGTCCCACAGATTCTCCCGGGTGACGGAGACAGTCGGGCATCACCTCCCCATGCCGGACCCCTGCACCGGGGTGCCATCCAGCAGTGACGCATCGGCGAGGATGACCCTGCGGGGGTGCACGGAGAAATACCGGGGGAGCCGGTCGAGTTTGGCGGTCAGGTCGACCAGCAGGTCACACTGATCCGACCGCCGCACGTCGGCGGCCAGCTCGGCCTCCCGTCGACGGCGCGGCGGAAGGCGCGCGCGACGATGCGCCATGGCTGTTTGGCGATCGCGTCGATCATCTCGCCCAACAGGCTCAGGGCCAGGCCGGCGTACCGCACGGTGCCCCGGCCGCGGTAGGCGTTCGTCATCGACATCAGGCTGACCCGGTCGGCGCCAAAGAAACCTGTGCGAGTCAGCCGACTGCTCCCGGCCGTCTGCGTGCGATGAAGAACGGTCGCACCGACACCAGGTAGAAGGCGACGAGCGCGGCCAGCAACCCCGATGCGGATGCCCCGACGGCGACGCCCCAGAGCAGCCGGGGCCCGTTGCCGGGCACGATCACGCCGGTGATGTCGGCGTTCGCGGGCGGCTCCGTGGGCATCATCGCCGGAGTCGGCGTGCTGGTGTTCTCCGGCTCGTTGGTCGTTCCTGCGCGCTCGCCTGGAACGGGAGCAGAGGTCGGGGCTGGATCCACGTTCTTGGCAGGTGGGGCTTCCGACGGTGCCGCCGCCGTCGCCGACGGTGGAACGACAGCCGGCGTGGACTGTGGCCCGGCCGAGGGGGCCGGCTCTGCCGGGGGAGTGGTGGCGGGTTCCTCAGGTGCTGGCGAGGGGAACTTGGTCGGAGTGAGAGTGGGAGGGGGCGGCGGTGTCGGTGTCGGTCCGGGGGTGGTTTCACCCTGGGTCAGGGCCACACACTGTGACTCCCCGTCGACATCGACGATCGGCACGGTTTCGCCCGGGCACTCGTCGGCGGAGACGCGCGTCGCACTCGGCATCACGGTGCCGAGCGTCAGCAGGAGAGCGATCCCGGCCGTGAGCCCGGTCGCGGCAATCAGGGTGGTGAGTCGTCGATACACAGCTGATCCAGGTTCCGTTCGATGGTGCCGTGATTGTTCTGGTTGAACCGAGTCTGCCCTCGGTCCCCGGACGCGTCCAGTGCCCGGGACCACCGAAGTGGCATGTGTGCCCGTCAGCTCGAATCGGGTCGCCGCGCCTGAGCCCCGGGCGGCCCTCGACAAAGCCGAGGGTCGGCGGCAGAATCGGACGAGGCGGACCCGCAGGAGGTATTCGCCGGGTGGGAGCCTCATGTTCACGAATCGGAGCGAGGCCGGCCGACTGCTGGCCGAACCACTGATCGAACGACTGACTGAGCTTGAGGCGCACGACCCGGTGGTCTACGCCCTCCCGCGGGGCGGTGTGCCTGTGGCGATCGAGGTCGCTCGGCGCCTGCATGCCCCGCTGGACCTCATCCTGGTGCGCAAGATCGGGGCCCCGGGCTATCCGGAGGTCGCGATGGGGGCGGTCGTCGACGGTGCTAGTCCGCAGGCGATCGTCAATGAGGACGTGTTCGCCGCCACCGGGGGCGACTCGATGGGTTTGGCCCGGGCCCGCCGTCGCGAGCTGGCCGAAATCGCACGACGTCGCACCCTCTACCTCAATGACCGCCCGCAGATCAGTCCGCGGGGCCGTGTCGCCGTCGTCGTGGACGACGGCCTCGCGACGGGAGCCACGGCCAAGGCAGCCCTCGCGGCCCTGAAAGGGCAGGGCGCCGCACTCACGGTGCTCGCGGTCCCGGTCGCACCCGCCGAGCTGCTCGGGGAGATGCGGCAGTATGCGGATGTCATCGTCGTGCTGCACGCCCCGCAGGAGTTGTGGGCAATCGGGCCCTTCTACACCGACTTCCACCAACTCTCAGACAACGAGACCGTCGCCCTGCTGCAGGAGGCGTGGGCTGAGGCCGACGCCACTCCACCGACAGACGGCCGGACGAACTGACGGTCATATGACGGATGCTTTTCCCGCCGGCACGGTCCCGAACCGGCAGAATGGGCAGGTGCACCTTCTGGCGAGTCGAACGGGAAACGGGGAGATCCTCGTGCTGTCGCTCGACGCCGAGGGCAACGTCGCGGGGCCAGCACTCCGTTTGCCTTCACACGAATTCCCCGGCTATGTGCTCGGTCAGGAGCGAGACCGGCCCCGTTGGGTGTGGGAGGACACGGCCCGCATCTACCCGCTGCTCCTGGCGGCCGGAATCAGGGTGCACCGCGCCCACGACTTGCGCCTGTGCCACGCGATCCTGCGCCAGTCGTCGCTGACCCAGGCAAGCGCGCTGGCCCGGGCGGAGCCGAGCCGCTGGGATCGGGCGGTGGCCTTCGAACCGGCCGCGTCCGCATCCGGGGTGACACTCTTCGACCTGTTCGACAGCGACGGTGACAGCGCCGCCGGCAGCGACACCGAGACCGCCGCCGACGGCGTGACCGGCCGCGACGCCGGCAGCGCGGCCGCCGGGTTCGGTACGCAGGCGGAATACCGGCGCCAGCTCGACGCGGTCCGCGCCTCTGCGGAGCCCGGCCGCCTCCGCCTGCTGCTCGCCGCGGAATCGGCCGGGGCGCTGATCGCCGCCGAGATGCAGTTCGCCGGCCTGCCGTGGCGCACCGACGTGCACGACGCTCTGCTGACCCGCGAACTCGGCCCCCGCGTCGCCCCGGGCATCCGGCCCGAACGCCTCGAAAACCTCGCTCGGCGCATCCGTGACGCTGTTGGCGAACCCGGTCTCAACCCCGACTCCCAGCCCGATCTGATGCGGGCACTGCAGAAGGTCGGCCTGAAGGTGACGTCCACCCGCGCCTGGGAGCTCAAGGAGCTCACCCACCCTGTGATCGATCCGCTGCTCGAATACAAGAAGCTGGCCCGGCTGCTCAGCGCGAACGGCTGGTATTGGATGGACACCTGGATCGTCGACGGCCGGTTCCATCCCGAGTACATCCCCGGCGGGGTGGTGACGGGCCGCTGGGCCACTCGGGGCGGGGGAGCCCTGCAGCTGCCCAAACAGGTGCGCGGCGCAGTCGTCGCCGATGCGGGCTGGAAGCTCGTGGTCGCGGACGCCGCGCAGCTCGAGCCGCGTATCCTCGCCGCCCTATCGGCCGACACGGCCATGGCCCAGGCCGGCCGAGGAACGGACCTGTACGCCGGGATCGTCGCCGGGGGCGTCGTGGAGACCCGCGACCACGCCAAGGTGGCCATGCTCGGGGCCATGTACGGCGCCACCAGCGGGGAGAGCGGGCGCCTCCTGCCCCGGCTCGCGAAGGCCTTTCCGAGGGCACTGGCCCTCACCGAAACGGCCGCACGCGCCGGGGAACGCGGCGAGAGCGTGACGACACGGCTTGGGCGTTCCTCCCCGCGGCCCGGGGAACGCTGGCTGGCCACCCAGGCCAAGGCCTACGACCCCGGGGCGACGGATGCCGACGAGCGCCGGGCCCGTAGTCAGGCGCGAGACTGGGGCCGCTTCACCCGCAATTTCATCGTTCAGGGCAGCGCCGCGGAATGGGCGCTGTGCTGGATGGCGGAGGTGCGCCGGGAACTGCGAATGCTGCCCCAGGGTGCCCAGGGTTCCCAGTGGGCCCAGGGTGCCTCCGGGTCGGAATTCGACCGGGCCCCGCACCTGGTTTTCTTCCTGCACGACGAGGTCATGGTGCACACGCCCGCCGCGCTGGCAGATACCGTCGAGGAGATCATCCGGCGCGCGGCGGATACCGCCGGCCGGCACTTGTTCGGCGATTTCCCGGTCGATTTCCTGCTCACTGTTGCGACGGTCGACAGCTACGCGCAGGCGAAGTAGGTGCAACCACCGCAGAGGCGACGGCAGCTCCGACGGTGCGTGTCGCCCAGGTCAGGCGACGGATGCCGGTCGTCGTCCGCGCTTCGGCCGCACGTCGTTCAGACCGTGCCGAAAACCCGCGGCGTGGACGTCCTCGAGCAGCGCGTCGACGTCCCGAAGCCAGTCCAGTGCAGCGGCGGACAGCGCGGCCCGGGCGGCGCCCGCCAAGCGCTCCGCGCCCGTGGCCGCGGCGTCCATAGTCGCAGTCTCGGTAGTTGACTGCCACCGCCGGCGGTACCGGGCAACGATGCCGCGCGCATCGATGCCCAGCACCTGAGGATCAGGGAGGGAGATGGCGATCAGGACCCGGTCGAGCAGGTCGCTCCACTCGTTGCCGGGAGCGCTCTCGGTATCGGCCAGCCAGTGGAGCGCCTCGGCCTGGCCGAGCGCGGTGATTCGGTACAGCGGTAGGCCGTCTGCGGTGCTGCCGGCCGATTCAACGGCCGCCTGTTTCACCAGCCGCTCAAGAGTGCCGTAGATCTGCCCGACGTTGACCGCCCGCCGACCGGCCGTTCGAGACTCCAGCTCGCCATGAAGCTGGAAGCCATAGGCCGGACCGATCGTGAGGATCGCCAGCAGGCAGCTGCGAACAGACATGGGACCTCCGGTGGCCACGGTACGACCATACTGAGTATAGCGAACGGAGATCCGGTCCCGGCTCGAGTCTTGTGATCGCAGGGGTCGCTGAGGCATAATTCATGGATGCAGCGCCTGCGCGGTGCGTCGACCGTTGGTCATAGGTTCAAGTTCTCGATAAGTTCACAGCACGCCGCATTGTTTCGTTCAGAGGTCGTTGGGGAAGACGCATCTCACAGAACGGGAGAAACGATGGTGGCTACACACGCTCGGCAGGAAGCGACTGCGCGCGGCTACATTTACGTGCATTCTTCGCCTCGCGCTCTGAGTCCCCATGTGGAGTGGGCGGTGGGTCGCGCCCTGGGCGTGCCCGTCAGTTTCGACTGGTCTGAGCAGCCCGTGCTCCGCGGAGCGCAGCGGGCCGAGTACCAGTGGGAGGGCGCCTGCGGTACGGGGGCGCGGCTCGCCTCGGCGCTCCGCGGGTGGGACCACCTTCGCTTTGAGGTCACCGAGGACGCCGGTTTCGGCGCCGATGGGGCGCGCTGGCTGCACACCCCCGACCTGGGCATCTTCTTCGCCCAGACCGACACGGCCGGTAACGTCGTTATCCCGGAGGACCGGCTGCGCCACGCCATGGACCTGGCCGGGGCAAACGCGCTGGAGCTCCACCGGCAGCTCCGCATTACGCTCGGGCAGGCCTGGGACGACGAGCTCGAACCGTTCCGGCACGCCGGCGATTTCAACTCGGTCGTGTGGTTGCACCAGGTGGGCTGACGTGCAGCGCAAGGTCGCTCCCGAACACGGGATGGCCCCGACCGGTGCCGGTCGGGGCCATCCCGGTGCAGGCAGGTTTTCCGCCGGGTGGAGCTAGACCGACCGGAACGCCACGACGGCGTTGTGACCGCCGAAACCGAACGAGTTGCTGATGGCCAGCAGATCGCCGGAAGGCAACGTGCGCGGCATGGTCACCACGTCGAGCGGGATGCTTGGATCCTGGTTCAGCAGGTTGATGGTCGGCGGGGCCATGCGCTTGGCCAGAGCGAGAACCGTGAACAGGGCCTCAATCGCCCCGGCACCACCGAGGAGGTGACCGGTGGAAGCCTTGGTCGCCGACACCGGGATTCCGTCGAGCAGGTCGCCGAACACGCGGCGCAGTGCGTTGTACTCGGCGATGTCCCCGACCGGAGTGCTGGTCGCGTGCGCGTTGATGTGCGAGACATCCGCCAGGCTCGCGTCGGCATTCCTGATCGCGGTGATCATCGCGCGGGCCGCAGCCGTGCCATCGGGGTCTGGAGCGGTGATGTGGTACGCGTCACTGGTCACGGCACCACCAAGGAGCTCGGCGTAGATGCGCGCGCCGCGGGCCTTGGCGTGTTCTTCCGTCTCGACGACGAGCGCCGCGGCACCCTCACCGAGAACGAAGCCGTCCCGGGTGATGTCGTAGGGGCGCGACGCCGTGGCCGGGTCGTCGTTGCGCTTGGACAAGGCCTGCATAGCAGCGAAGGATGCGATCGGAAGCGGGTGAATTGCGGCCTCGGAGCCACCGGCGATGACGATGTCGGCGAGCCCGGCCTGTAGGCGGTTGTAGGCGTTCACGAGAGACTCGGTGCTCGAGGCGCACGCGGACACAACTGTGGTGATTCCGGCCCGGGCGTGAAGGTCCATTCCGATGGCCGCTCCCGGGCCGTTCGGCATGAGCATGGGCACGGTCATCGGCAGCACGCGGCGCGGACCGCGTTCGCGGAGGGTGTCCCACGCGTCGAGAAGGGTCCAGACTCCACCGATTCCGGTCGCCCAGTCGACGGCCAGCCGTTCGGGGTCTGCTTCGGGGGAGCCGGCATCCGCCCAGGCTTCACGCCCGGCAATCAACGCGAACTGGCTGGAGGGGTCGAGACGCTTCGTCTCGTGGCGGGCCAGAACGTCGACGGATGGAACCCTGGCCTGGGCGGCGAAGGTCACGGGGAGCTGAGTCCGGGCCACCCATTCGTGGTCTAGCGTGCTCGTCCCCGATTCACCGGCGAGCAGGGCCGACCAGCTGTCGGCGGCCGTGCCGCCGAGAGGGGAAGTCGCACCGATGCCGGTGATAACGATTTTTTTGGTCATAACGTTAACTCTCCGTGAGGCGTGCAAACGTGGGCATCACCCACAGATCAGGCCGGTCGGCAGATGCCGACCGGCCTGTTCATTTGTGGACTAGACCTGAGCCTTGACGATGAAGTCGACAGCGTTGCCGACGGTCTTGAGGTTCTTGACCTCTTCGTCGGGGATCTTGACGTCGAACTTTTCTTCCGCGTTGACGACGATGGTCATCATCGAGATGGAATCGATGTCCAGATCATCGGTGAATGACTTCCCCATCTCAACTGTGTCGGTCGCGATGCCAGTCTCGTCGTTGATGAGTTCGGCCAGGCCGGCAAGAACTTCTTCGGTGGACAATGCCATGTTATTTCTCCTTGGGGGTGTCTCGTATGACCGAGATTCAGTTTAGAGGGGAGTTGAGTGAAATCTAGGGAAGCACGACGACCTGCGCGCCGAACACCAGTCCTGCTCCAAAGCCGATCTGGAGGGCGAGGCCACCGCTGAGCTCGGGGTGCTCTTCCAGGAGACGGTGGGTGGCCAGCGGGATCGACGCCGACGAGGTGTTCCCGGTGGTGGCGACATCGCGGGCGATGACGACCGAGTCGGGAAGCTTCAGTTGCTTGGCGAACTCGTCGATGATGCGCATATTGGCCTGGTGCGGGATGAAAGCGGCGAGCTGGTCGCTCTCGATTCCCGCGACCTGGAGAGCCTCCTTAGCCACCTTCGCCATGTTCCAGACGGCCCAGCGGAAAACCGTTTGGCCTTCCTGGCGCAGGGTGGGCCATTCGGATTCTCCGCGTCGGTATTCCTGCAGGGTGTGATTCATGGTGATGGCATCGGCCTTGGACCCGTCGGATCCCCACACGGTGGGTGCGATCCCCGGGAAGTCGCTCGGGCCGATGACGACGGCGCCGGCGCCGTCGCCGAGGAGGAACGAGATGCTGCGGTCCGTGGGGTCGACGAGGTCGGATAGCTTCTCGGCGCCGATGACGAGCGCGTAGTGGGCGGTGCCCGTGCGGATCAGGGAATCGGCTTGCGCCACGGCGTAGGTGTATCCGGCGCAGGCGGCGTTGACGTCGTAGGCGGCGGCGGGGTTGGCGCCGACCCGATCGGCGACCACGGCGGCAATGGACGGTGTCTGCCGGCCGTTGCTGATCGTGGCCACGATGACGGCGTCGATCAGGTGTGGCTGGATGCCGGACCTCTCTATGGCTTCGCGGGCGGCATCCGTCGCGAGGTCGACGGCCTGGATGTCCTGGCTCGCTCTTGTGCGGGTGATGATGCCGGTGCGCTGTTGGATCCATTCATCAGACGAATCGATCGGACCGACCAGGTCGTCGTTGGGCACGACCAGATCCCCGCGGGCGGCGCCGATCGAGAGAATCCGGGTGTACCGGGGACCGTGCGATTGCTGGAGTGTTGGCTTGGACATATTCTCTTTCGGTCAGACTAGATTCTGCTGGTCGATCAGGTCGAACGCAGCGGGCAGGTCGTCCGGCGTCCTGATCGCTACGCTGGGCACGCCCTTGAGGGCACGTTTGGCGAGGCCGACAAGAGCCCCGGCCGGTGCGACCTCAATGATTCCGGTCACGCCGGCATCCGCGAACGAACGCATGCACATATCCCACCGTACCGGCGAGGACACCTGATCAACCAGCAACTCCACGAACCGGACACCGTTGGACACCGCGCTGCCGTCCCGGTTCGTCCAGATCGAAAGCGTGGGATCGGCGGGCGCGAGCAGCGCGGAGACACGGGTGAGGTGCTTCACCGCCGGGTGCATATACCGCGTGTGGAATGCACCAGCCACCTGCAGCGGAATCACCCGGGTGCGCGGATTGGGGTTCTTGCCGAGAGCGGCCAGAGCCGCGAGTGAGCCGGCGACGACGATCTGTCCGCCACCGTTGAAGTTGGCCGGGGCGAGGTCGAGTTCGTCGAGGCGGGCCAGGAGTTCGGTCTCATCGCCGCCCAGCACGGCGCTCATGCCGGAGGGCTCCAGCGCCGCGGCCTCGGCCATGGCGGTGCCGCGCTCGCGCACGAAACGCACGGCGTCCACCGCGCTGAGGATGCCGGCGCCGGCTGCGGCGGTGATCTCGCCCACCGAGTGACCGGCGATACCGGTGATGCGCTCCCGCCGGCCGTCGGCGAGGAGTGCGTTCAACGTGAGGAGTCCGGCGGCCACGATCAGTGGCTGGGCGATTCGGGTGTCCCGAATGGTGTCGGCGTCGCTCACGGTGCCGTGGCGCATCAGATCAATTCCGCAGGCCGCGGAGATCTCGTCCAGGCCGGCGGCGAAAGTGGGGTTCCGAAGCCAGGGCTCGAGGAAGCCGGGGGTTTGTGAGCCCTGACCGGGGCAGACGACAACAATCATTAATCCAGTCTCCCAACCTCGTTTGTTGCGGGCATGTCGGAGATCCACCAACTATTCGCGGAGTGTTTGTCGAATCTCGTTAGTTCGGCACCTCTGACGCCGCGATTAACGCCGGCGTGTTGAGCCGTCGTGGTCGCTGATCGACCCGATGATCAGGGCAGCCTGCAGGATGAGGGCCTCACGGGCGCCCGTGGCGTCGTAGCCGATGACCTCTGACACCCGCTTCAGGCGGTAGCGCACGGTGTTCGGGTGTACGAACAGTTCCCGGGCGGTGGCTTCCAGGGAGCGACCGTTGTCCAGGTAGCACCAGAGTGTGGTGAGCAGCTCGGTCGAATGCGCCTGCAGCGGGCGGTAGATCCGGTGGATCAGCGTGGCGCGGGCAAGCGGATCGCCGGCCAGCGCCCGCTCGGGGAGCAGATCGTCCGCCTGTACAGGGCGCGGGGCGTTGCGCCAGGAGCGCGCCACGGCGAAGCCGGCCAAGGCGGCCTTAGCGCTCTTGGACGCGTCGACCAGATTCGGCACCTCGTGGCCGAGCACCAGGTGGCCGGCGCCGAAGCTCGGCTCGAGCTGCACCGCGATCTCCATGAAACTGAGGGCGGAGGCCGTGCCGATCGCGTCATCCGTCTCGGTCGGCGACGGGTGGGCCCGGCCGATGACCAGGACGAGCCGGTTGCCCTGCACCCCGATCAGAACGTCGGCGGCCATGTGGCGAGCCGAGCGACGCAGCTGGTCGACGTCGAGCATCTTGGGTGTCGTGCCCACGAGCACGCAGACCTCGCCGTGCCCGTGCCAGCCGAGGGCCGCGATCCGGCTGGGCAGTTCGTCGTCGTACTCGCCGCTCAGGATCGAGTCGACGACCAGGGCCTCGAGGCGGACATCCCAGAGGCCGCGTGCCTCGGCTGCCCGGGCATAGACATCCGCCGCGCCGAAGGCGATCTCGCGGGAGTACAGCAGGATGGCCTCCCGCAGGATTTCCCCGCCGTCTTTGACCCGCTCCTCCACCACCTCGACGGTGACGCGGATGAGCTGCAGGGTCTGCTGCAGGCTGATTGAGCGCAGCAGTTCTCGCGGAGCGGCACCGAAAACGTCGGCCGCGATCCAGGGGGTGGACCGCGGGTCGTCAAACCACGAGATGAACGACGTGATCCCGGCCTGGGCGACCAGGCCCACGGCGGAACGCCGCCCGGGCGGCATATCGCCGTACCAGGGCAGCGTGTCCTCGAGACGCTTCAGCGTCGCCGTGGAAAGCTCCCCGGATATCGTTCGCAGCCAGCTGAGCGTCTGTTCCTTCGTCTTCGGTGTGGGTGCCACGGGGGCTGTTAGCTCTCGCCCCCGGCGGAACCGGTAGTTCCCGCCGTTACGTCGTGCAACCGGTACTTCGCGATCGCCTGGCCGACGACGCTGCGGTCGACCTCGCCTCGGCGAGCGAGAAGTTCGAGTGCGCGCACCACCATCGACGGTCCGTCGATCTTGAAGTAGCGGCGGGCCGCCGGGCGGGTGTCGGAGAAACCGAACCCGTCGGCGCCGAGGGTCGCGAAGTCGCCGGGCACGAACTGCCGGATCTGATCGGGCACCGCATGCATGAAGTCGGTGACGGCGATGAACGGTCCGGCGGTGCCGGCCAGCTTCTCCGTCACATAGGGGATCTGCGGCGCGTCGTCCGGGTAGAGGAAGTTGTGTTCCTCGACCGCGATGCCATCGCGACGCAGTTCGGCCCAGGAGGTGACCGACCAGACGTCGGCGGACACTCCCCAGTCCTCGGCCAAAAGGGCCTGGGCCTCGAGCGCCCAGGGCACGGAGACGCCGGAGGCCAACAGCTGCGCCTTCGGACCGGACACATCGGACACGCTGACGCGGTGGATGCCGCGCACGATGCCGTCCACGTCCACGTCGTCGGGCTCGCGCGGCTGCACCTGCGGCTCGTTGTAGACCGTGATGTAGTACATGACGTTGGGGTCGGCGTGCGTTCCTCCGTACATCCGCTCGAGTCCCGACCGCACGATGTGCCCGATCTCGTAGCCGTAGGCCGGGTCGTACGAGACCACGGCGGGGTTCGTCGAGGCCAGCAACGGCGAGTGGCCGTCGGCGTGCTGCAGGCCTTCACCGGTGAGGGTGGTGCGTCCGGCGGTTGCGCCGATCATGAACCCGCGGGTCATCTGATCGCCCGCGGCCCACATGGCGTCGCCCGTGCGCTGGAAGCCGAACATCGAGTAGAAGACGTAGATCGGGATGAGCGGCTCACCCTGCGTTGCGTACGACGTGCCCACGTTGGTGAAAGCAGCCATCGCGCCGGCTTCGTTGATCCCCACGTGCAGGATCTGGCCCTGCGGGCTCTCCTTATACGCCAAAAGCTGCGCGTGGTCGACCGAGGTGTACTGCTGGCCGCTGGGGTTGTAGATCTTGGCGTTCGGGAAGAACGCGTCGATGCCGAAGGTGCGAGCCTCGTCCGGGATGATCGGCACGATGCGGTGTCCGAAGTCCTTGGCGCGCAGCAGTTCCTTGAGCAGCCGTACGAAGGCCATCGTGGTCGCGATCTCCTGCGTGCCGGAACCCTTCTTGGTGGGGGCGTAGGTCGCGTCGCCCGGCAGGGTGATCTGCGTGTACTTGCTGCGACGCTCCGGCACGTACCCGCCGAGCGCGCGGCGGCGCTCATGCAAATACTGGATCGCCTCATCGTCCTCGTCCGGCTTGAAGTACGGCGGGAGGTAGGGGTTCTCCTCGAGCTGGGCATCCGTGATCGGCATGTGGGTGCTGTCGCGGAACGTCTTGAGGTTGTCGAGGGTGAACTTCTTCATCTGGTGGGTCGCGTTGCGGCCCTCGAAGCTCGGGCCGAGGGCGTAACCCTTGACCGTCTTGGCCAGGATAACGGTCGGCTGGCCCTTGTGCTCGGATGCGGCCTTGAATGCCGCGTAGACCTTGCGGTAGTCGTGGCCACCGCGCTTGAGGTTCCAGATGTCGTCGTCGGTGTAACCCTCGACGAGCTTGAGCGCGCGGGGGTCGCGGCCGAAGAAGTGCTCACGCACGTACGCACCGCTCTCGGCCTTGTACGTCTGGTAGTCGCCGTCGGGGGTGGCGTTCATCAGGTCGCGCAGGGCGCCATCGGTGTCGCGGGAGAGCAGCTCGTCCCACTCGCGACCCCAGACGACCTTGATGACGTTCCAGCCGGCGCCGCGGAAGAAGCTTTCCAGTTCCTGGATGATCTTGCCGTTGCCGCGTACCGGGCCGTCGAGGCGCTGGAGGTTGCAGTTGACGATGAAATTGAGGTTGTCGAGACCCTCGTTGGCGGCAACCTGCAGC
This sequence comes from Cryobacterium sp. TMT2-17-1, assembly GCF_004402765.1. Taxonomy (NCBI): domain Bacteria; kingdom Bacillati; phylum Actinomycetota; class Actinomycetes; order Micrococcales; family Microbacteriaceae; genus Cryobacterium; species Cryobacterium sp. TMT2-17-1. The sequence goes on along the minus strand of NZ_SOGC01000008.1, from coordinate 3,611 downwards.
TGCCCGCGGCTCTCGACCTCGTCCATCTCGCCGTCGCCGAGAAACGCCCAGACCTGCTGGTCGCTGGCGTCCTTGATCCCGCGGTTGGTGAGGTACCGGTTGGTTTGCGCCTGGTAGATGGCGTTGATCGGGCCGAGTCCCATGGAGACCGTCGGGAACTGCCAAAATTCCGGCATCAGTCGCGGGTGCGGGTAGGAGGACAGCCCGTTGGGGCCGTGGGACTTCTCCTGGCGGAATCCGTCGAGTTGGTCGGTGCTCAGGCGGCCCTCGAGGAAGGCCCGCGCGTAGGTTCCGGGGGAGGCATGGCCCTGGATGAAGATCTGGTCTCCGCCGCCCGGGTGGTCCTGGCCGCGGAAGAAGTGGTTGAAGCCGACCTCGTAGAGGGCAGCGGAGGATGCATAGGTCGAGATGTGGCCGCCGACGGAGATGCCGGGGCGCTGAGCACGGTGCACGAGAACGGCGGCGTTCCAGCGTATCCAGGCGCGGTAGCGGCGCTCGATGTCTTCGTCGCCGGGGAAGTCGGGCTCATTGCCGGCCGCGATGGTATTGATGTAGTCCGTGGTCGGCACCATGGGCACGCCGAGGTGCAGTTCCTTGGAGCGTTTCAGGAGCGTCAGCATGATCTCCCGACCACGCTGGTGACCGTGGGCCGATACGAGCGCGTCCAGCGATTCCGACCATTCGGCGGTTTCCTCCGGGTCCGCATCCGTGCTGTTAACCGAATACGGGTCCTGGTCGTTGACAGTCACACTCGACCTCTCTCTGTTGGGCAGACCATCGAAGCGAACCTGCCAAGTTAGCGGTGCCGGATGACGGTCGGATCACGACCGACGGCACCACGCAAGCCTACAGATTTTGCCTTCGGTTTGTGCGCGGTCGGTGAGCGCCGTTCGGGCCGGGAATCGAGGGTCCCTTGGGACGCTCATCTTGGTTCCGGCAGAAGGCGGGGCTAGGCTGTGGCGTCGCCTTGCATCGTTCCCGTGGGCGCACGAAAGGAAGCGCTCCATGGCGTTGGAAAATGACACCCAGGCTCCTGATTTCGAGCTCTTCAACCAGTTCGGCGAGCGGGTGCAGCTCAGCGAGTTCCGCGGGAAGAAGTCGGTCGCCCTGGTCTTCTTCCCCCTCGCGTTCTCGGGAATCTGCAGTGGCGAGTTGTGCGAGCTGCGGGACAATCTGTCGTTGTTCGTCGCCAACGAGGTGGAACTGCTCGGCATCTCGGTCGATTCCCGTCACGCCCTGCGTGCCTGGGGGGAACAGGAACGGTACACCTTCGACCTCCTGGCCGACTTCTGGCCGCACGGTGCGGTCGCTAAGGAATACGGGGTGTTCCTCGAGCAAAAGGGCTTTGCGAACCGGGCCACGTTCTTGATCGACCCTGAGGGGATCATCCGGGCCAGCTTCATCACCGCGCCGGGCGAGCCCCGGTCGTTGGAGGCCTACCGGGCTGCGATCGGCGAACTCCAGCCGGCTTGAACCCGGCCGCGGTCCACCCGGCGCGCAGAATCTGTATGATGAAACACGGCCTTCACCGGCCGTTGCGTCAGGGGCCTTTAGCTCAGTTGGTAGAGCGCCACGTTTACACCGTGGATGTCATCGGTTCGAGCCCGGTAGGGCCCACACATAAACCCCTGATCACGTCCGTTGCGAACGAGCCCCAGCCGAGTGCCACGACAGCTTCCAGGGAGAACACGTGAATCAGCCACGCATGAACGTCGAATCGTTCAACCTCGATCACCGCACGGTTGTCGCACCCTACGTGCGCCTGGCCGATACCAAGATGCTGCCGCAGGGGGACACCATCGTGAAGTACGACGTGCGCTTCACCCAGCCCAACGTCCTTCACCTGGAGATGCCGGCAGTGCACTCGATCGAGCACCTCTTCGCCGAGCACTCCCGCAACCACTCCACCCGAGTCATCGACTTCTCGCCGATGGGCTGTCAAACCGGTTTCTACCTCATTCTGCAGGGGCAGCCGGAGTACGCCGAGGTCCTCGAGTTGATCGAGGCCACCATGACCGACATCCTCGGCGCCACCGAGGTGCCCGCCGCCAACGAGGTTCAGTGCGGTTGGGGAGCCAACCACTCGTTGGCAGCCGCCCAGGACGCCGTGAAGGTCTTCCTGGCCGCCCGCGGCGCCTGGGCCACCGTCACCGCATGACGACCGTCGACGCGATCATTCTGGTCGCGATGGAGGAGGAGGCCGCTCCGTTCCTGGCGGCGGCCACCGCTTCCGCGCCGCCGGTCGCCATCGGCAGGGCCCGCCGGCACCGCCTCACCTTGGCCGGGCGTGAAGTGCTGCTCGTGCAGAGCGGCATCGGGCTGGTCAACGCGGCCGGTGGGACGACATCCGCACTCCTCTTTGTGCGCGCCGAGGACCCCGAGGCGTCGCCGCTGGTGATCAGCGCGGGTTCGGCCGGCGGGGTGGGCGCCCAGGTGCGGGTGGGCGAGGTGGTCATCGGGAGCGAATACCTCAACAGCGACGCTGACGCACGCGTCTTCGGGTACGCGCTCGGCCAGGTGCCCGGCATGCCGGCTCGCTACGAGGGCGCGACTGAGGCGCTGCGCGGCGCCGAGTCGGCTGCCCGGATGCCCGACGGATCGGCGCTGGTCGTGCGCCGCGGGCTGCTGGTCTCCAACGACGCCTTCGTGAGCGTGGAGCGCGCAGAGAGCCTCCGCGTGCTGTTCCCCGGGGTTCTCGCCACCGACATGGAATCCGTGGGCGCTGCTCAAACCTGCTTCGCTCATGGCGTACCGTTCGTGGCGGTCCGCGGCATCTCCGACCTGTGCGGACCGGTTGACGATCACCTCACCCACATCGACGACGCGGCCGACCGCTCGGCCGCGGTCGTGCTGGAGATGCTGCGCAGGTTCGCCGACTGACTCGGCCTACGCCCCGTCCGGCCGTGACCGATCCTCGGTGCGTGCAAAGGTCGGACGCAGGTTCTTCAATAGCTCTACGGAGCCGGGTTCCGCGCGATACGCTGGAAACGGCGTGACTGAGAAAGTCGCTGCCCGCCGCGGAATAATCGTTGCTTTCCCGCGGAGCCGAGTGGTCGTGAAGGCACCGTTAACACTCACGCGCGAGCGACTTCGATGCGAGTAATTTCGATCCGAGTAACGGATGCCCGGGGGGTGAACGTCGTCATGTCCCGGTCTGACCGTCAATCGTTCGGCCTCGCCGTCGAGGAGTTGCGCAACGCGAACCTGAACAGCACGCACCTGTGTTCGCCGTTCCTGCGGGTGCTGCCCGTCACCGGCGTGGCGATCTCCACCCTCGGCGCACCGTTCGGCGCCGAAACCGTGTGCGCGAGCGACGTCGAAGGCGTGTTCGCGTTCCCGATGGTCGTCGGAACGTCGGAACGTCGGAACGTCGGAACGTTGGACATCGGAGCGGTTGACCTGTACTCCCGCCGCCCCCGCACTCCCACGCGCGCACGGTCCGCGAGGTAGCGGACGATGTTGTGGCGCGAAGGGTTGATGTTTACTTCAGAATTAGACGGGTATTGGGGCTCCCCTGCTGTATCCGTGGGTGTTTCGGAGCGCCTTAACGGCCGCACGCCGCTTCCTGTCTAGGTTTCTGACTGTCAAAGGAAAGAAACTTTATAGGCGGG
>NZ_SOGC01000012.1:0-38918 GCF_004402765.1 Cryobacterium sp. TMT2-17-1 | reverse complement strand
GCCCGATCGGCCCCGGCAAGGCTCGGGCGGCCCGCGACGGCCGGCGTGGCCGCCGCCCTGGCCGGCCTCGGCGCGGCCGAGCTGACGGCCGCCCTGCTCGCCCCGGTGGGCAGCCCGATCTTCGCCGTCGGCGCGCTGGTCATCGACCGTGCCCCGGTCTGGTTGAAGGAACTCGTCATCGCCCTGTTCGGCACGGCCGACAAGGTCGTACTGGTGTTCTGCGTCGCGCTCGGTGCCGTGGTGCTGGCCGCCGCCGCCGGGGTGCTGGAGTTCCGGCGGGCGCCGATCGGCCGGGTCCTCGTGGCCCTGGCCGGCGCGCTGGCCGTCTTCGCGGTGCTGTCCCGGGAGAACACCGCCGCCCTCGACGCGATGCCCGCAGTGCTGGCGATGGTCGTTTCGGCCGTGCTCCTCACGGTGATGGTCGCCCAGCTGCGCCGCACGCCCGGAGGCGCCGAGGCATCCGCTCCGGACCGCCGTCGGTTCCTGGTCTGGGCCGGGGCCAGCGCCGGCCTGGGCGTGCTCGCCGCGGCCGGCGGGCAGCTGATCTCGGCCGGTATCCGGGCGACGGATGCGGCGCGCGCGCGCTTCACACTGCCGGCCGCGGCCGTTCCCGGTGCCCCGATCCCAGACGGTGCCGCTCTGGACCTCCCCGGCCTCACTCCGCTGATCACCCCGAACGCCGACTTCTACCGCATCGACACCGCCCTGCAGGTGCCCCGGATCGACCCGGGAACCTGGACGCTGACGGTCACCGGGATGGTCGAGAGGGAGATCGAGATCGACTTCGCCGAGCTCCTCGCCCTGCCCCTCGAGGAGAGCACGACCACTCTCGCCTGCGTCTCTAACGCCGTCGGCGGCGACCTGATCGGCAACGCGACCTGGCTGGGCTACCCGATCCGCCTGTTGCTGGCGCGGGCCCGGCCTCTCGCCGGGGCCGACATGGTGCTCTCCCGCAGCGAGGACGGCTGGACCGCGGGCACCCCGCTGGAGGTTCTCACCGACGACCGCAATGCGATCCTCGCGGTGGGGATGAACGGGGAGCCGCTCCCCCTCGAGCACGGCTACCCGGTGCGCATGGTCGTGCCCGGGCTCTACGGTTACGTGTCGGCCACGAAATGGGTGGTCGAGTTGAACGTGACCCGCTTCGACCGGGAGGCCGCCTATTGGACGACGCGCGGCTGGACCGCCCGAGGACCGGTCAAGCTCTCCTCCCGGATCGATGTGCCGAGCCGGAACGCCGACGTCGCGGCCGGACCGGTGATCGTGGCGGGTGTGGCTTGGTCGCAGTACGTGGGCATCCGCGGCGTGCAGGTGCAAGTTGACGACGGAGCCTGGAACGACGCGACCCTGGCCGACGCGATCTCGGCCGACACTTGGCGCCAGTGGAGCTGGGTCTGGCCGGCATCGGCCGGGCGGCACACCCTGCGGGTGCGGGCGACGGATGCCGCGGGCCTGGTGCAGACTTCCGTGCGCCGGGACGTGATCCCCGATGGGGCCACCGGCCTGCACGATATCCCGGTCACGGTCGCCTGAAGCGACCCCTCGCAGTCCCGCGGCAGCCGGCCGGCGCGGGCGTATCTTCAACAGCGAGAACCACGCAGCGTGCCGGCGCATTGCCGTGCCCAGCTTGAGAGGACGGGAATCATGCACCGGAATGACGGATCGACAGTGCGCGCCGGCGGCTCACGTCGCCCCCCGGCAGCGGAGTAGACGCCCATGCCCACCCGGACGAAACTGACCCCCGCCGACCTGCGGCACTTCGAGAAGCTGCTCCGCCATCAGCGCCGCGACCTCGACATCACGCTCGGCCGGATCGGCACCACCCTCGACGGTGTGATCAAGGCCAGAAACACCGGCACCGCCGACGACGAGCACGACCCCGAAGGACCCACCCTGACCATGGAGTGGTCGCGCATCTCGGGTGTGCACAGCGACCTGGCGGCGCAGTCTGCGGCGATCGACCAGGCCTTGGCGCGCATCGTGGACGGCAGCTACGGGTTCTGCACCCGCCGGGGCGAACCGATCGGCCGGGAACGACTCGGGGCCCGGCCGTCCGCGGAGCTGTGCATCGACTGCGCGCGCGAGTTGGAGGCGCACCGCCGGGCCTGACTGAACCAATTCGACGGAGATTCTGGTCTCCAGAGCGGTTTTTGGTCATTCTAGGGCCGCTTTGGGCAAAATCTCCGTCGAATTCGTTCCGGACGGCGCGGAGGGCGCGCATCGCTTTCTGCACGAGCACCTCGGTGCGCGTGTCGACGGAGCTGGTCGCCTCGTCCAGGATCTCCTTCTCCGTGGCATCTGGACGCACGTAGGCGATGTTGTCGCGGATCGTGCCGCCAAACAGCCAGGTGTCCTGCAGCACCATGCCCATACGTCCACGCAGGTCGTCGCGGGTCATTCGGCGCCCGTCCACGCCATCGAGCGTGATCCGGCCGGCGTCGAGCTCGTGGAAGCGCATCATCAGGTTCACCAGGGTGGTCTTGCCTGCCCCGGTGGGGCCCACGATGGCCACGGTCTGGCCGGGCTCGGCCACCAGGCTGAGGCTGTCGATCAGCGGCTTGTCCGCCGTGTAGCGGAACGAGGCGTTCTCGAAGACCAGCCGGCCGTGGGCGGTCGTGGGTGCCTCGGCGCGCTCCGGGTCGGGGCTCTGCTCATCGGCGTCGAGCAGGGTGAAGACCCGCTCGGCGGAGGCGACGCCGGACTGCAACAGGTTCGCCATCGACCCGAGTTGGGCCAGCGGGTGGGTGAATTGGCGGGAATACTGGATGAACGCCTGCACATCGCCGAGCTGCATGGCCCCGGATGCCACCTGGAGGCCGCCGACGACGGCGATCCCGACGTAGACGAGGTTGCCGATGAATGTCATCGCCGGCATGATCAGGCCGCTGACGAACTGGGCGCCGAAGCTGGCCTCGTAGAGCTCGTCGTTCTTGGCCCAAAAGCGTTGCTCGACCTCCTTCTGGCGGCCGAACACCTTGACCAGGGCGTGGCCGGTGAAGGTCTCCTCGATCTGGCCGTTCAGCTCCCCGGTGTGGGTCCACTGGGCGACGAACAACTTCTGCGAGCGCTGGGCGATCAGGACGGTCGTGACCAGGGTCAGCGGCACTGTGACCAGGGCGATCAGGGCCAGGAGAGGCGAGAGCAGGAACATCATCACGATGACGCCCACCACGGTGAGCAGAGAGGTGACGGCCTGGCTCAGCGACTGCTGCAGGCTCTGTGAGACGTTGTCCACGTCGTTGGTGACCCGGCTGAGCACCTCGCCTCGCTGCACCGTGTCGAAGTAGCGCAGCGGGAGGCGGTTGGGCGACGATCACCATGGTGGCGCCACCCGTGCCGACGGCCAGTGCCTCGCGCAGCCGAGCATCCGTCGCCAAGTCGAGCGAGGAGAACGAGTCGTCGAAGATATAGAGTTCGGGCCGTTTGACCAGGGCCCGGGCAATGGCCAGGCGCTGCCGCTGCCCGCCGGACACATTCATGCCGCCCTGCGCGATCGGGGCATCGAGGCCGTCCGGCATCTCCGCCACGAGGTCGCGGGCCTGCGCGATGGTCAGTGCCTCCCAGAGTTCCGCCTCAGTGGCGTCGGGCTTGCCGTAGAGCAGGTTGCTGCGCACGGTGCCGGAGAACAGATGTGGCTTCTGCGGCACCAGCCCGATGCTGCCCCAGAGCAGGTCAGGGTGGAGCTCGCGCACGTCCACCCCGTCGACCCGCACGCTGCCGTTGGTGGCGTCGAAGAGGCGAGGCAGCAGGTTGACCAGGGTGGTCTTGCCCGATCCGGTGCTGCCGATGATCGCGGTGGTCTGCCCCTGATGCACGGTAAAGCTCACGTCGGAGAGCACCGGCTGCTCGGCGCCGGGGTAGGCGAAGCCCACGTCCACGAGTTCCACCTCTCCGCGGCCGATACTGTCGACGACGGGGTGGCGCGGCGGGCGCACGCTGGACTCGGTCTCGAGCACTTCGCCGATCCGGTCGGCCGACACGGTCGCCCGCGGGATCATCACGGCCATGAACGTGGCCATCATCACGGCCATCAGGATCTGCATCAGGTAGCTAAGGAAGGCAACCAGGGTGCCGACCTGCATGGACCCGTCCTCGATCCGGAACGCCCCGAACCAGATCACGGCCACGCTGGAGACGTTCAGGACGAGCATGACGACCGGGAACATCAGGGCCATCAGGCGGCCGGCCTGAAGGGCGGTGTCGGTGACATCCACGTTCGCCTTGCCGAACCGCACGGACTCGACGTCTTCGCGCACGAACGCCCGGATGACGCGGATGCCCGTGAGCTGTTCCCGCAGCACCCGGTTCACCGTGTCGATGCGGGTCTGCATCAGGAGGAACAGCGGCACCATCCGCGCGATGATCAGCCCGACCGCGATCAACAGCACGGGCACGCTCACGGCGATCAATCAGGATAGCTGCACGTCCTACCGGACGGCCATGATCACGCCGCCGATGGACAGGATCGGTGCGGTGACCATCATGGTGGCGGTCATCAGCACGAGCATCTGCACCTGCTGCACGTCGTTGGTCGACCGGGTGATCAGCAACGGGGCGCCGAACCGGGTGACCTCCTGCTCGGAGAACTCGCCGACCCGGGTGAAGACAGCGCCGCGCAGGTCGCGTCCGAGCCCCATGGCGGCCTTCGCGCCGAAAAAGACGGCGACGATCGCGCACACGATCTGGAACAGGGTGATCAGCAGCATCAGACCACCGATGCGCAGGATGTACACGGTGTCTCCCGTGGCGATGCCCTCATCGATGATGTCGGCGTTGAGGGTGGGCAGATAGAGCGAGGCGATCGACTGGGCCAGCTGGAACACGACGACGGCTGCCAGCAGCCGCCGGTACGGCCGCAGGTATTTCACGAGCAGTTTCCAGAGCATCGGATCTCCTAGCAGGGGGCGTTCGGCGGCGTCGGGAAGCCGATGATGCCGTAGAGGATGAGGGCGGTGAGCTCATCGTCGTCGAAGTCGGGGCCGGCCGTGATGTGGGGCACGGATGCCGCAAGCGCGATCATCCGGATGACCTGCCCTGAACGCTCCGGGGCAACCGTGAGGCGCAGGAGGTCAGGCGCGAGCACGTCGGCGAGCAGCACGGTGAACTCGTGCGCGACGTCGTGGGTGTGGGGTCTGCCCATCGAGCCCACCGCCGTCATCAGCGCGAAGACCTGCGCGAAGCGGCGGCGCAGCAGGGAGACCATGGCGCGCACCCGTTCCTCGAGCGGGAGCTCACGGTCGAGCGCGGCAAGTTCGAGACGGAACGGCTCGGGGTCGAGCTGACGGTCCATGGCCGCCCGGAGCAGGTTGTCCTTGCTGTCGAAGGCTCGGAAGATGGTGCCCTCGGCGATCCCGGCGCACTGGGCGATCTGTCGAGTGGTGACGGTCTGGCCGTGCTCGATCAGCAGCGGCGTGACCGCGTCGAGGATCATCGACTGCCGGTCCTCGACGGACAGGGCTTTCGCGCGCGCAGGTTTGACGGACATCCCCCCAGCTTTTATGAGTGAGCGCTCACTCACAAAGTGGAATCGGGGTTCGGGTTCCAGAGAGGACGGTTCAGGCGAAGAGGTCCGAGATCCAGGCCACGTCCTCGGGCGACGGCCTCCACGCGCTGCCCTCGGTGGCGTTCTGCAGGATCTGTTCCGGGCGGGTTGCTCCGGCGATGATGCTGGTGAGCCCCGGCTGGGCCAGCAGCCAGGCGAAAGTGGCTGCGAGCATGGTCACGCCGCGCTGGTCGCAGAACGCTTCGTACTTTTCGATGACGTCCCAGGGCGCGTTCCGGGCCAGGTGCGGCCGGACCATCATGATGCGGCTGTCGGCGGGGCCGCCCGCACGAGAGAACTTGCCTGTGAAAAGCCCGTTGTAGAGGGGGAAGAACGGCAGGAAGCCGAGCCCGTAGGCGTTGACGGCCGGCAGCACCTCGTCTTCGGCGTCACGCACCAGCAGGCTGTACTCGTTTTGCGCCGAAACGAACCGCGGATGCCCCGTCAGCCGGGCGGTGAACTCCGCCTCGGCGATCTGCCAGCCGGCCAGGTTGGAGTGGCCGATATAGCGCACCTTTCCCTCGCGGATGAGGTCGTCGAGGGTCTGCAGGGTCTCGTCGATCGGGGTGTTCGGGTCAGGCTGGTGCAGTTGGTAGAGGTCGATCCAGTCGGTCTGCAGGCGCCGGAGGGACGCCTCGACGGCCAGTCGAATGTAGCGACGTGAGGCGCGGGCGCCCCAGTCGGGTCCATTCCGACCGTTCATGTCCATGCCGAACTTCGAGGCGAGCACGATCTGGTCGCGCTTGCCCCGCAGCGCGCAACCCATCAGGGTCTCGCTGAGGCCGCGTTCCGCGCCGTAGATGTCGGCCGTGTCCAACAGGGTGATCCCGGCGTCGACGGCCGCGTTGACGACGGCGGTGGTTCCGGCCTGGCTCTCCGTCGCGGTTCCGGCGCGTCCGAAGTTGTTGCAGCCCAACCCGATCGTGGACACCATGAGCCCCGAATTGCCCAGTCTGCGGTACTCCATCTGCTCCATCCCTCCACATTAGGCTCGCCGGCCTGTGCTAAACAGGACTCAACTACAAAGGGGTGTCAGTGAGTCGTTTCACGCTCGGCGTCATGTCGCGTTCCGGTAAGCCGAATGAACGGCGCTTGCCCATTCATCCGTCACATGTCGAACGGATCGATCCGGACCTCCGGGAGCGAATGTTTCTCGAGCGGGGCTACGGAGAGCAGTTCGGCGTGTCGGACGAGCAGCTGGCCCCGCTCGTGGGAGGGCTTTGCTCGCGCGCGGACCTCATCCGGGAGTGCGACGTCATCCTGCTCGCCAAGCCTCTGTTGGCGGATGTCGCGGCACTGCGCGACGGACAGGTGCTCTGGGGCTGGCCGCACTGCGTGCAGGATGAGAAACTCACCCAGCTTGCCATCGACAAGCGGCTGACCCTGATCGCGTTCGAGGCGATGAACCACTGGACCGGAGGCGGCGAGTTCCACCTGCACGTGCTGCACAAGAACAACGAGCTCGCCGGGTATTGCTCCGTGCTGCACGCCCTGTCCCTGATCGGTTCGACGGGTGACTACGGCCGCAAGCAGCGTGCCGCGGTGATCGGCTTCGGGGCCACCGCCCGGGGCGCCGTGACGGCGCTCAACGCACTCGGTGTCTACGATGTCACGGTGCTGACCAATCGCGACGTGACCGCGGTCAGCTCCCCGATCCACTCCGCCCAGATCGTGCAGCTCGACCACGGCGACGGCACGAACGGGAACTTCGCCCTGCCGGGAAACGAACGGGTGCCACTGCCCGAGTTTCTCGCCGGCCACGACGTCATCGTGAACTGCGTGCTGCAGGACCCAAATGCCCCGCTCATCTTCCTGAGCGACGATGATCTCCCGATGGTGGCCCCGGGGTCGCTGATCATCGACGTGTCCTGCGACACCGGCATGGGTTTCAGTTGGGCGAAATCGACGACGTTCGACGAACCGACCTTCCGGGTCGGCACCAACGTCACCTACTACGCGGTCGACCACAGCCCGTCGTACCTCTGGAACTCCGCCACCTGGGAGATCAGCGAGGCGCTGTTGCCGTACCTGCGCGAGGTCCTTGCGGGCGAGGCCGCTTGGACCGCCAACGAGACCCTTCGGCGGGCCATCGAGATCCACGAGGGGATCATCCGGAATCCCGACATCCTGGCATTCCAGCACCGCTCCCCCGAGTATCCCCACACCCGGCTCGCCTGAAGCCGGCCGGCTCCTCCCCAGCCCAGCCCGGCGCTCTTCCCACGCCAGGTCCGAAACCCGCGCTGTGCGCAGGGCGCCGCCGACTACAGTCGAGGCATGACGACCATCGAAACCTTCCTGATCCGGCTGCCCAGCCCCATTGGGCGGCTGGAACTCACGAGTGACGCCGAGCGCATCCTCTCCCTCTCCATCGAACGCGACGGACAGCTGCCCCTCGACGAGACCCCGGAAGCCCCGTCGCCCCTGCTCGACCGGGCCGCGCGCCAATTGGCGGAGTACTTCGGCGGCACCCGCACGGTTTTCGACCTGCCCGTGGCGCCGAGCGGGGGCACTGCGTTCCAGCAGGGCGTCTGGCAGCGACTGTCCGAGCTCGGCTTCGGCGAGGCGACCTCGTACGGCGAGCTGGGACGATCGCTGGGCAAGCCGGGGTCCGGCCGGGCCGTGGGCGGCGCCGTCGGGGCGAACCCCGTTCCGATCCTGATCGGCTGCCACCGGGTGCTCGCCGCCGACCGTCGCATCACCGGCTACAGCGGTGGCAGCGGAGTGCCCACCAAGGTCTGGCTCCTCGACCACGAGGGCATCGAGCACCGCTCATGAGCACCCCGGCGACCAGCGCGCTGCCAGCCGAGGCCACGACATCCGCCTCACTGAAGCTCGGCGATGACGGGCTCACCCGCTGCGGCTGGGTCGGCGGCGACCCCGAATACCAGCGCTACCACGACGAAGAGTGGGGGCGTCCGCTCCGGGACGAGAGGCTGCTGTTCGAGAAGCTGTGCCTCGAGGGGTTCCAGGCCGGCCTGTCCTGGATCACCATCCTGCGACGTCGGCCGGCCTTCCGGGCCGCCTTTTACGACTTCGACGTCGACCGCGTGGCCGTGATGGACGACGTCGACGTCGCCCGGCTCCTCGCGGATGCGAGCATCATCCGGCATCGCGGCAAGATCGAGGCCACCATCCGGAACGCCCGGGTCACCCGAGACCTCGGCGAGAGCCTGACCGAGCTGATCTGGAGCTTCGCGCCAGAACCCCGCGGCCCCCGGCTGCGGGAGCTCGGCGAGGTCCCGGCGACCACAATGCAATCGATGGCACTGAGCCGGGAGTTGCGCACCCGGGGCTACACGTTCGTCGGCCCCACCACCATGTACGCCCTGATGCAGTCGGCCGGCCTCGTCGACGACCACCTGAGCGGATGCCATCGGTCGAACGACGCCTGACCACCACAACGCCTTCGGCTGACGCTATGCCGATCGCCGCCCTGTCAGCCGCCACGCTGCCAACCGCCGCCCTGACGGCCACGGGCTGTTGTGCGTGAGGTGCTCCTCGAGGCGAGTAAGTCCTGAACGATTGGTTCTGTCGCGCCCGCACTTCAGCCCTGACTGCACCGTGTGGACGCCGTTCATCACGGGCGGAGCGCCGTGTCCGGTGTCGAACCAATTCGACGGAGTCGCCGCGAGGCCTCGGAATCAAACATACGGCGGTCGGAGCGCACGTTCATCCCCCTCCCTTTCGCGGTCACGGCTCTCCGACGTGTGCATCGAAAACAACCGCTTCGAAGCCCCCATCCGCGAATCCTCATCGCCCCCCAGCCATCAGGACTCGCGCGTCTATCGGAGGGACGGCAGCAGGCCGAGTGCCCGTACGGCCTCGCGCTCCTCGATCAGCTCCGCGACGGACGCGTCGATCCTCGCCCGCGAGAACGCGTTGATAGCCAGGTCCGGCACGATCTGCCAGCCGCCGTCGACAGCCCGAACCGGGAAGGAACATACGAGCCCCTCCGGGACGCCATAAGAGCCGTCGGAGCTGACGCCCGCCGAGGTCCACCGCTCACCGGTCCCGTTGACCCAGTCGTAAACGTGGTCGATGGCTGCGCTGGCCGCGGAGGCCGCGGACGATGCCCCGCGGGCCTGAATGATTTCGTAGCCTCGGTTCGCCACCCGGGGGATGAAGTCGTCGACGAGCCAGTCCTGCGCCACCAGCTCGGAGACCGGACATCCCCCGGCGGTGGCGTGGAAGACATCCGGGTACTGGCTGGCGGAGTGGTTTCCCCAAATGGTGAGACCGTCGAGTTCGGCGACGTGCACCTGCAGCCGGCTTGCTAGCTGAGCGATGCCGCGGTTGTGGTCCAGTCGCGTCATGGCGGTGAACCGGTCGGCGGGGATGTCGGGGGCGAAGGCACTCGTCACCAGGGCGTTGGTGTTGACGGGGTTGCCCACGACCAGCACGCGCACGTCGGATGCCGCGCCCGCGTTGAGGGCGGCCCCCACCGGACCGAAGATGCGGCCGTTGCTTTCGAGCAGCGCGACGCGCTCCATTCCAACGGCTCTAGGGCGGGATCCGACCAGGAGGGCGATGTTGACGCCGTCGAAGGCGCGCACGGGGTCTTCGGTGACCGTCACGGAGCGCAGGAGAGGGAACGCGCAGTCCTGCAGTTCGAGGGCGGTGCCCTCGGCTGCTGCGCGCCCCGAGGGGATCTCCATCAGGGTCAGGTTGACGGGAACGGTCGGGCCGAGGAGGTCTCCGGACGCGATCCGGAAGAGCAGCGAATAGCCGATCTGTCCGCCGGCGCCGGTGACGGTGACATTCATTGGTGTGGACACGAAAGCCAGCCTAGGGCCGGAATGTGCCCGCGTCAGCCTCGGGTTGCGGCAACCTCGGCGGCGACGACGAGATTCAGTTCCCGGACCGCTCCCGGGCGCAAATCGAAGCCTGCCCCCGGTGCCCAGTCGAGCAGCTCTACGGCGGTGTCGAAGGACCGACCGTGCCGGATCAGAGCCCGGGTGAAGTTCCCCTTGGCCGTCTTGTTGAAGTGGTTCACGGCTCGCGTCTGGCCGTCCGCCGTCTCCGTGACCACGCGCAGAAACACCGCGTCGGGCCGTACCGGCGCGGGGCCGAGCGCCACGTACCCGTTCGAGCGGAGATCCAGCAGGAGCCCCGCTGACCCCGCCAGAACGCAACCCACAGCGCCCGCCCAGTGCTTCTTCAGAGGCAGCTCCGGCAGCCTGGAATCGCAGGACAGCCGGTAGGCCGGGAGGAGATCGAGAGCGCCGACCGGCCCGAACAGGGCGGAATGCACGAGGACGTTCCGGCCTGCCCAGTCGCGTTCCAGCGGGGAGAGGCTGGCGGCGTCGAGGGCGTCATAGACGACGCCGGTGTACCGGTCGATGGCCGGCATTGTGGCGGCGGAGGACAGCACGCGATTGCGCTCCACCTCCGCGGACTGCGTGCGACCCAGTCTTAGGGCCGACATCATCGCATCCGGATGCTTCGCAAGCGACTGCAGCGCACGCACAAGTACCCGCCGCTTGGGTCCAAGCGACGGGTACGTGAGGCTCTGCAGGTCAAGCGGTAATTCGATGCCCCCGTGACGTTTCGTCTCGGACGGCGGCAGAAGGATCAGCACACTGACTAAACGAGTTCTGCCTTGCGAGCGACGATCGTGACCACATCGTTGGCGACCGACAGGAAGCCGTCCGCCGCCTCGGCGACGATTTTCTCGCCGCCGCTCAGGGTCACGCGCACCTCACCGCTGGCCAGGATGGCCAGCATGGGCTCGTGCCCGGGGAGGATTCCGATCTGGCCTTCGACGGTGCGGGCGACAACCATGCTCGCCTCGCCGGACCACACCTCGTGGTCCGCCCCGACGACGCTGACCTTGAGCGAAGAATCGGCCATGACTAGTCGTTCTCCTTCTGGATTTTCGCCCACTTCTCTTCGACGTCGGCGATGCCTCCGACGTTGAAGAAAGCCTGCTCGGCCACGTGGTCGAAGTCACCATTGGCAATCGCCGTAAAGGATTCGATGGTGTCCTTAAGCGATACCGTGGACCCCTCGACGCCCGTGAACTTTTTGGCCATGTAGGTGTTCTGCGACAGGAACTGCTGGATGCGGCGTGCGCGGGAGACGGTGACCTTGTCTTCCTCGGAAAGCTCGTCGACACCGAGGATCGCGATGATCTCCTGCAGTTCCTTGTTCTTCTGCAGAATCGCCTTAACGCGAACGGCCGTGTTGTAGTGATCGGCACCCAGGTAGCGGGGGTCGAGGATACGGCTGCTCGAGGTGAGCGGGTCGACGGCCGGGTAGAGGCCCTTCGAAGCGATCTCACGCGACAGCTCGGTGGTGGCGTCGAGGTGGGCGAACGTGGTCGCCGGGGCCGGGTCGGTGTAGTCGTCAGCAGGCACGTAGATGGCCTGGAGCGACGTGATCGAGTGGCCACGGGTCGACGTGATGCGCTCCTGCAGGATGCCCATCTCGTCGGCCAGGGTCGGCTGGTAGCCCACAGCGCTGGGCATACGGCCCAAAAGGGTCGACACCTCAGAGCCAGCCTGAGTGAACCGGAAGATGTTGTCGATGAAGAGCAACACATCCTGCTTGGCAACATCGCGGAAGTACTCGGCCATGGTGAGCGCGGAGAGGGCGACGCGCAGACGCGTCCCCGGCGGCTCGTCCATCTGGCCGAACACGAGGGCGGTCTTGTCGAAGACGCCCGCCTCTTCCATCTCGTGGATGAGATCGTTGCCCTCACGGGTGCGCTCACCGACACCGGCGAACACGGACACTCCACCGTGGTCCTGCGCGACACGCTGGATCATTTCCTGGATCAAAACGGTCTTGCCGACGCCGGCACCACCGAACAGGCCAATCTTTCCACCCAAGACGTACGGGGTGAGCAGGTCAATGACCTTGATGCCGGTCTCGAACAGCTGCGTCTTGGATTCCAGCTGGTCGAAGGGCGGTGGCTTGCGGTGGATGGGCCAGCGCTCAGTGATTTCGATCTTCTCGCCGGGCTCCGCATTGAGCACCTCGCCAATGGCGTTGAACACGCGCCCCTTGGTAACGTCCCCGACGGGAACCGTGATGGGCGAGCCGGTGTCCCGGACCTCCTGGCCACGAACCAGACCGTCGGTCGGGTTCAGCGCGATGGCGCGAATGAGGTCGTCGCCCAAGTGCTGGGCAACCTCGAGCGTGATCACGGTCGACACATCACCGATGACGATGGTGGTCTTCAGTGCGTTGTACATGCCCGGAATCGAGTCGTGCGGGAACTCGATGTCGACGACCGGGCCCGTGACCCGGGCGATCCGGCCCACGGCCACGGTCTCGACCGGTGCATGGACTGGCGCGGTTGCGGTGTCAGTCATAGCTCTCTCTTCTCTGGTTTAGTGCTTGGCGGATGAGAGCGCGTCGGCTCCACCCACGATCTCGGAAATCTGCGACGTGATCTCGGTCTGCCGGGCGTTGTTGGACAGCCGGGTGTAGTCCTTGATTAGCTTGTCCGCGTTGTCGGAGGCCGATGACATGGCCTTCTGACGTGCGGCGTGCTCGGCTGCGGCGGACTGCAGCATGGAGTTGAAGATACGGCTCTCGATGTAGACGGGCAGGAGCGAGTCCAGCACCGTTTCAACGTCCGGTTCGAACTCATAGAGTGGCAGGACCTGATTATCACCAGGCTCCTCACCGCCCTCCACGACCTCGAGGGGAAGCAGCCGGACAACCTGAGGAAGCTGGGTGACCATGCTGACGAACCGGTTGTAGACGACGTGAATCTCGTCGACGCCACCGTCGTCCGCTTCGCGGAGGAAGGCCTCGAGCAGCGCGTCGCTGATATCGCATGCGGTCTCGTACTGCGGCTGATCGGTGGAACCGGTCCAAATGCGCTCGGAGACGCGGCGGCGGAAATTGAAGTACGACGCGGCCTTGCGACCCACCAGGAAGTAGACGATGTCCTTACCCTGGCTGCGCAGCAGCTCGCTGAGCGATTCGGCCTCACGCAGCACCTGCGAGCTGAACGCCCCCGCGAGACCACGGTCGGAGGCGAAGATGACGACCGCAGCGCGCTCGATCTTCTCCGGTTCGGTCGTGAGCACGTGGGCGACATTCGAGTACGTCGCTACCGCGGACACCGCCTGCGTGACGGCACGAGCGAACGGGGTTGACGCGGCGACGCGAGCCTTGGCCTTTTGAATGCGCGAGGCAGAGATCAACTCCATGGCCCGAGTGATCTTCTTAGTCGTCTGGGCAGACTTGATCTTCTGCCGGTAGACCCGAAGTTGCGCTCCCATGTGTCTCCTGTGCTTCCTTGTCAGTGCTGAATTGGTGCGGACGATCGAGTGATGCCGGCCGCGCCCCGCGGCTCGAACGAGTCGGGAGCGCGGCCGATGTCACTTAGCGGCGGTGCTTGACGATCTTTTCCTGGTTGACCTTGTCAGCGGGAATCGCCTCGAAGACTTCCTTGCCCACCGAGGCGAGCGGCTTGCCCTCGCCCGTCTGGAATCCTTGCTTGAACTTGTCGACCTCGATCTCGAGCGTCGCGATGGTCGCGTCGTCGAGAACGTTGGTGTCGCGCAGTGTCGTGAGTACGCTCGTGGTGCGGCCCAGGTGGTCGAGCAGGCCACGCTCGAAGCGCAGGACGTCGGCCACGGGCACCTCGTCGAACTTGCCGTTCGTGCCGGCCCAGATCGAGACGACCTGGTCTTCGACGGGGTACGGCGAGTACTGCGGCTGCTTGAGCAGCTCGGTCAGGCGTGCGCCACGACCGAGCTGGCGACGGCTCGTCGCGTCGAGGTCGGAGGCGAACATCGCGAAGGCCTCGAGCGACCGGTATTGCGCCAGCTCGAGCTTCAGAGTGCCGGAGACCTTCTTGATCGACTTGACCTGAGCGTCACCGCCGACTCGGGAGACCGAGATGCCCACGTCGACCGCGGGACGCTGGTTGGCGTTGAACAGGTCGGACTGCAGGAAGATCTGGCCGTCGGTGATCGAGATCACGTTGGTCGGGATGTAGGCAGAGACATCGTTCGCCTTGGTCTCGATGATCGGCAAGCCGGTCATCGATCCGGAACCGAGGGCGTCGGACAGCTTGGCGCAACGCTCGAGCAGACGGGAGTGCAGGTAGAACACGTCGCCGGGGTACGCCTCACGTCCCGGCGGGCGGCGCAGAAGCAGCGACACCGCACGATAGGCCTCGGCCTGCTTGGACAGGTCGTCGAAGATGACGAGGACGTGCTTGCCGGCGTACATCCAGTGCTGACCGATGGCCGAGCCGGTGTACGGGGCGAGGTACTTGAAGCCGGCCGGGTCGGAGGCCGGGGACGCGACGATGGTCGTGAACTCCATGACTCCGGCATCCTCGAGCGCACCCTTGACGGCGGCGATCGTGGAACCCTTCTGACCGATGGCGACGTAGATGCAACGAACCTGCTTGTTCACGTCGCCCGTCGCCCAGTTGGCCTTCTGGTTGATGATCGTGTCAATCGCGATCGCGGTTTTGCCGGTCTGGCGGTCTCCGATGATCAGCTGACGCTGGCCGCGGCCGATCGGGATCATGGCGTCGATGGCCTTGATTCCGGTCTGCATGGGCTCGTGAACCGACTTGCGATCCATCACGCCGGGTGCCTGTAGCTCCAGCGCGCGGCGGCCTTCGCTCTTGATCTCGCCGAGCCCGTCGATGGGCGCCCCCAACGGGTCGACGACGCGGCCGAGGTAGCCGTCGCCGACGGGTACGGAGAGGACCTCACCAGTGCGGTGCACCTCCATGCCCTCGACGATTCCGGCGAACTCGCCGAGAACGACGACGCCGATCTCGTCTTCGTCCAGGTTCTGGGCGAGGCCGAGGGTGCCGTCCGCGAACGTGATGAGCTCGTTCGCCATCACGCTGGGAAGGCCCTCGACGTGCGCGATGCCGTCGCCGGCCGTGGTGACGTAGCCAACCTCGGTCGTCGCGGTCTTGTTCGGCTCGTAGGACTTCACGAAGTCCTGGAGAGCGTCACGGATCTCATCGGGGCTGATCGTTAGTTCTGCCATCATCTTCCCTTTTCTGTACTGGGTGTACAGGTTCTGTCGTGCACGAGACGCTGCCGTCCCGAGGTGTGTGGTACTGACTGAAGCGGTCAGCCAGCGAGCTGGATTCTCAGATCTTTAAGACGGGTGGCAATGCTGCCATCGATGACGTCGTCACCGATTTGAACGCGGACGCCCCCGACAATTTCGGGGTCGACAACCTCATTGATCGTGAGCCGACGCCCATAGCGCACCGTGAGGCTGGCTCGAAGGCGATCAACCTGCTCCGGAGCCAACGCGGCGGCCGACGTGATCGTGGCGATCGAGCTGTCCGACTGGTCCGCGACGATGGATGCGGCGTAGCGCAGCAATTCTCCGATGCGGCGGCCGCGGGGCTGCTGCACCAGGTGTCGAACAATCGCGAGCGTCTGTTCGGAGACCTTGCCGGCCAGGAGGGCGTCAACAACACTCACCTTGGCCGCTGTGGTGCCGAGCTTTGAGGCGAGGGCGAGCTCGAGCTCGCCGTTGGACGACACGGTCTTGCCGAACGCGAACAGTTCCTCCGCGACCTGCCCTGGGACCGTGGCCGAAGACGCAATCACCCGCAGGCCGAGGTCCTCGATGCCGGCCAGGAGATCGGTGTGGTTCGACCAGCGTGCGGCGGAGGCGGCTTGAAGCAGCTCCAGCGCGGTCGGCGTCATTGCGCCCGAGAAGATTGCGCTCACGAGGGTGGCCTTCGCCGCCGCATCCGCTGACGGGTCGACCAAAGCCGACCGGAGCTGTGACGTGTGGCCAATCACACGACCGGAGTTCAACAAATTGACGCCGGTCGCGAGGTCGTTCGTTCCCCCGGGACGGGACAGAACCGCCCGTGTTGAGACTAAGGCTTCCCTGGTGGCGCTACCCATTACCGGACCACTTTCTCCGAGGCCTCGAGGTCAGCCAGGAATCGGTCGACGATGCCGCTGGCCTTTTCGTCGTTGGTCAGGCTTTCGCCGATGACGCCGGAGGCCAGGTCGATGGCCAGTGTGCCGACTTCGCTGCGCAGGGAGATCACTGCGGCCTGTCGTTCGGCCACGATCTGAGCCTTCGCCGTCGCGGTTACCCGAGCGGCGGCGATGACGGCCTGCTCCTTGAGCTCGTTCACGATCGTCTGTCCGTCGACGCGGGCGGCGTCGCGGATCCTGCCGGCCTCGGCCCTCGCCTCGGCCAGCTGGGTCGTGTACTGCTCGAGAGCAGCTTCGGCCTTGCGCTGCGCATCATCTGCCTTGGCGATGTTGCCCTCAATGGCCTCCGCACGATCGTCGAGGATCTGGCGGAAGCGCGGGATCGCGAAGCGCACGAAGAAGACCATGACGACCAGGAAGACAACAGCCGACCAGGTGATGTCGTAGATGGCAGGAAGGAACGGATTCGTTTCCGCTTCTGCTGCCAGAACAAGCTCAGGCATGGTGGCGATCCCTAGACGAAGATGAAGAAGACGGCTACACCGATGAATGCAAGGAGCTCCGTGAACGCTATGCCGAGGAACATGGTGACCTGGAGACGGCCTGCGAGTTCGGGCTGGCGAGCCATGGCTTCAACGGTCTTTCCGGCGACGATACCGATGCCGATACCCGGGCCGATCGCGGCAAGACCGTAGCCTACGGTGGCGATATTGCCGGTGATCTCGGCAAGAATGGTGGATTCCACTATGTGTGTCCTTTCAATCGAAAACGACGTCGGTCGACGCAGTTGTGTGTGTCAGTGCTCTTCAGCCACGGCCTGTTGGACGTACACCGCGGTCAAGAGGGTGAAAATGTACGCCTGGAGGATGAACACGGCGAACTCGACGAAAGTGAAGATGAACCCGAACGCCAGCGTCCCGATTCCGAAGAGCCCCAACCAGCCACCTGCAGTGAAGATGAAGAAGCTCGTCGCCCCAAAGCACAGCACGAGCAGGAGGTGTCCGACCATCATGTTGAGCAGGAGTCGCAAAGCGAGCGAGATCGGCCGCACGATAAAGATATTGATGAACTCGATCGGGGCGAGCAAGATGTAGATCGGCCACGGCACACCGGCCGGGAAGAGCGAATTCTTGAAGAACTTGGCGGCGCCGAGCTGCTTGATACCCGCGTAGATGAACACGACGTAGGCGACGAGACCGAGCAGCAGGGGCATGCCGATGAGTGCCGTGCCCGAGATGTTCAGGGCCGGGATTACGCCCGTGACGTTCATCGCAAGGATGCCGAAGAACATGCCGGCCAACAGGGGCAGGTAACGGCGACCCATCTCCTTGCCGAGGATCTGATCGGCGATCTGCACCTGGACAAAACCCAGTACAAGCTCGGCGATGCTCTGACCGCGGCCAGGGACTCGGGATGGTTTGCGCAGGGCGAGCCAGAAAAGCAGGAGCATCACGGCTACGGCGAGGATGCGGACCAGGATTATCCGGTTGATCTCGAAGGGCGTTCCCTCAAAGAACAACGCGGGGAGACCAAGGAACTCACTGATGCCCGGAGCCTGAAACTCATCGCCGGTAGCCATGGGAACCAGTAAGTTCGCAGCGTAATACAACAGCGCTATCTCCTGTTTCTGTGCGGATGCACAACGGCGACAATGGTCAAGTGTGGTCTGTGGCGCAGTGGATCACACTGCGGCCGGTGACAGTTTTTTGACTCTATCAACTTTCGCTCACGGCGACTAATCGACCGCCCCTGTTCCGGTCAGGACCTGGGGTGGTCGGATTTTTTTGGGAGCACGGCGTCACTCACGTAGCCCAAATGGGAGCGGAAGACCACCAGGACGTCGACGATCATGGTGCCGATGGCTCCGGCAATGACGGTGATGAACAGAACTGTCGTCTGCACGAAGGAAGCATCCCGAAGCAGAGCGAGTATCACGATGAACACGACGATTTTCAGCAGCCATGCCCCCATCACGATGCCGAAAAAAGCGGCAATGTCGAACCGCATGGCCCCGATGATGCTCACGGCAGTGATCGAAGCGAACAGCACGGCAAGCGCGGTGCCGATGAAGGCGCTGATGAGGCCTTCGGTTGACGCGAAAAGGTAGCCGAGTCCGCCGCCGACGATCGCGATGGCAATCGCGAGGAAGCCTGTGTATCGAAGGACTGCGGTCAGGACTCCCCTGGCGTTCGATGGCACCGCTCGGAGCGTGGTGGGCAAGCTGGTGGGATCGGGTGCGTTCATACGTTTTCCTCCACCGTCGCCGACGCCTCATCGAGGCGGTCGAGTCGGGCGATTTCTTCTCTGTGTTCGGCCGTTCGGGCGAGTTGGCTGGCGGACTCGACGGCCTTGCGCCGACTCAACGGAGCCAGCGTGACGAGGGTGCAGATCAGCAGCGCGACGATCAGGAAAATTGTGGCATACCAGGTGGGCAGCCCGAAATACACCGGGAGCAGAAAGTAGAGCAGGCAACCGACGGATGCCGCCGCGGTCCAGCCGTAGAAGATCAAAACGGCATGCAGGTGCGAATGGCCCATGTCCAGTAGCCGGTGGTGCAGGTGCTTGCGGTCGGCGCTGAAGGGTGATTTGCCGGCCCGGACGCGCCGGAACACCGCCAGACCGAAGTCGAGAAGCGGAATGATCAGGATGGCGACGGGCAGGATGATCGGGATGAACGCCGGGAAGAGCTGCGACCGGTTCACGGCGGTCGGGTCGACCTGGCCCGTGATCGCGATCGCGGACGTGGCCATCAGCAGACCCACCAGGAGGGCGCCCGCATCACCCATGAACAGTTTCGCCGGCCGCCAGTTGAGCGGCAGGAAGCCGACGCAGGCACCCACCAGGACGGCAGCGATCAGTGAGGCGAGGTTGAAGTAGTTGCTCGGGGAGGTGTCCCGGGCCAGCAGGTAGCTGTAGAGGAAGAACACTCCGTTCGCGATGAGCGCGACGCCGGCCACGAGTCCGTCGAGCCCGTCGATGAAGTTGATCATGTTCATCACGATCACGATCACGATCACGGTGATCAGGATCGACATCCAGGACGACCCGACGGTCAGGCCGCCGATCGGCAGCGACAACACCTGCACGCCCTGCCAGGCGATGAGGCCGGCAGCGATGAACTGCCCGGCCAGTTTGGTCATCCAGTCGAGGTCCCAGAGATCGTCGGCCACTCCCAGCAGCACGATCAGCAGGGCTGCACCCAGGATGGCGAGGATCTGCTGGGGGTCACTGAAGATGAGTCGCAGCGGCGCGAAGCGGGCCGCAACCAGGTAGGCCACACCGAAGGCGGTGACGATGCCGACGAAGATCGCGATTCCGCCGAGGCGGGGCGTGGGCCGCGTGTGCACATCGCGCTCGCGGATCTTCGGGTAGAGGCGGTAGCGGTGACTGAGCTTGAGTACAAGAACTGAGAACCCGAAGGTCACCAGGGCCGAGACCAGGCTGAGCAGGACGAAGACGGTCATGGCTATCGAGCGTCTGCCGTGGGATCGACCGGTTCGGCCCTCACTTCGGTGACGGGCTCGGTGGCCGACTCGGTGGTGGTTTCGGCAGCGGGCTTGTCCGCAGGCGCGCCGAACCCGATCGGCGCGAGCGCCTCTCCGATGACGCCTTCGATGGCCTCCCGTGAGATCACGCCGTTCCGCACGATGACGACCTTGCCACCGTTGGAGTCGAAGCCGGAGGCATCCACGATGGTCGACGAGGTATCCCCGGGCCGGTCGCCGATGGGTTCGTAGCCGAGTCCGGCCGTTCCGCCGTCGAGGTAGACGGCCACGCTGCCGCCGAGCATCTCTTCGGCGCCTTCCGCGTCGATCGCGGAGGGCCGGCCGCTGGTGTTGGCGGATGACACGGCCAAGGGTCCCGTCTCGGAGAGGAGGTCGAGGGCAACCGGGTTGCTCGGCATCCGCAGGGCCACCGTGCCGCGGGTGTCACCGAGGTCCCAGGCGAGCGACGGCTGGGCGTTCAGCACCACCGTCAGACCACCGGGCCAGAACACGGCGACGAGCTCGCGCACCGGTTGCGGAATGTTCTGGGCCAGGGCGTCGAGGGTGGGAATTCCGGGGATCAGCACGGGCGGCGGCGAGGAACGGTCGCGGCCCTTGGCGTCGAGAAGGCGCTGCACCGCCTCCGGGTCGAAGGCGTCTGCGGCGACGCCGTAGACCGTGTCGGTGGGGATGACAACGAGCGCGCCGCGACCGATGGCCGAGCGCGCGAGCCTCAAGCCGGCCGCGTATTCCGTGTCAACCGAGCAGTCATAGATGCGAGTCATTGTGCCTGATTCTACTGCAGCCGCCCAGAGGGAACCGCCCTCACCGATCGGCGGGAACGGGGGCGAGGGCCGTGGTGGCGCGGTCGCGGGTGGTGTAGTCGCGGTGAGTGGCCGGGACGCGCCAGCCGTCGGCGGCCAGGAGGGCACGGATCTGCGCCCCCTGCAACTCACCGTGCTCGATCACGATCTGGCCGCCAGGACGCAGGAGGCGCAGGGCCGTGCGGGAGACGTGCCGCACCACGTCGAGCCCGTCGGGGCCGCCGAACAGGGCGCGGGCCGGGTCGAAGAGGCGTACCTCGGGGTCGCGCGGGATCGCATCCGTCGGAATGTAGGGCGGGTTGGAGATGACCACGGCCACGGTTCCGTCGAGTTCGGTGAGCTCTTCGGTGAGGTCGCCGAACACCAGCGTGGCATTCGGCGCGGCTACCTGCTCGAAGTTGCGGGAGGTATAGGGGAAGGCCTCCGGCGAGTTCTCGACCGCCCAGATGCGCGCGTTCGGCACCTCGACCGCCAGGGAAAGGGCTATCGCGCCGCTACCGGTGCCGAGGTCCACCCCGATCGGCTCCGCGTCGGGCAGTGCCCGGAGCGCGTCGATGGCGAACTGCGCCACCTGCTCCGTCTCGGGGCGGGGAACGAACACGCCCGGTCCGACGAACAGGTCGAGGGAGCGGAAGGGTGCCCGCCCGGTGATGTGCTGCAGCGGCTCGCGCAGGCAGCGGCGACGAACGAGTTCACGGATGGCAGCGGCATCCGTGGCGCCCAGGGCGGTGCGCAGGATGGCGGCGGCCTGCACCTGGCCGCGGCTCTGGGCGAGAACGTGACCGATCAGGAGATCGGCGTCGACGTCGGGGTCGCTGATCCCCGCCTGGGAAAGGGAGTCGATGGCACGGGTGCGCAATTCGGCAATGTCGGTGGGAACAATGTCGGTAGGAATTAAGCTGATGGGAATGGAATGGTGGCCGTGCGAAGTTGTCACGTATTGAAATGTAACGCACGCACACGCCCAATGCCGGAGCCGTAGGCTGGGCGAGGTTCCTGACCCCGATCGAAAGGCGACCACCGATGCCCGCACAGATTTACTCCGATATCACTGCTGCAGTCGGCAAGACCCCTCTGGTCAAGCTAAACCGACTCACCGCCGGCCTCGACGCGACCGTGCTGGTGAAACTGGAGTTCTACAACCCCTCGGGCAGTGTGAAGGACCGGATCGGGATCGCGATCGTCGATGCGGCCGAGGCCTCGGGCGAGCTGGCTCCGGGTGGAACCATTGTCGAGGGTACCAGCGGCAACACCGGGATCGCTCTCGCCATGGTGGGCGCCGCCCGCGGATACACGGTCATCCTGGCGATGCCGGAGACCATGAGCCGCGAACGCCGCCAGCTGCTGCGCGCCTACGGCGCCCGGATCGTGCTGACGCCGGGCTCCGACGGCATGCGCGGCGCGGTCACGACGGCCGAGGAAATCGCGGCCGCCACCCCCGGGGCGATTTTGGCCCGCCAGTTCGACAACCCGGCCAACCCGGCCATCCACTATGCGACCACCGGCGTCGAGATCTGGGACGATACCGCGGGAGCCGTCGACATCCTCGTCGCCGGAATCGGCACCGGAGGGACCATCACGGGCACCGGCCAGCTGCTCAAGGAACGCAAGCCATCCGTACGCATCGTCGGCGTCGAGCCGATCGACTCCCCCATCCTCACCGGCGGCAAGCCCGGACCGCACAAGATCCAGGGTCTCGGCGCCAACTTCATACCGAACGTTCTCGACACGCACGTCTACGACGAGGTCACCGACGTCACGCTCGCCGACTCCGTGTCCACGGCGCGCGCGCTGGCAACGGATGAGGGCATCCTCTCCGGCATTTCCGGCGGATCGGCTGTCTGGGTGGCAATCGAACAGGCCAAGCGCCCCGAGAACGCCGGCAAGACCATCGTGGCCATCATGCCGAGTTTCGGCGAACGGTACCTCTCCACGGTGCTCTACGAGGACCTGCTGGACTAGTCGGCGAAACCGGGCCGGCGACGCAGCGAATGGGTGTCTTTTCGAGCATCCGTGAGGACCTGGCGATGGCGCGCGCCCACGACCCGGCCGCCCGCAGCAACATCGAGGTGTTCCTGGCGTACAGCGGTCTGCACGCCGTGTGGTCGTATCGAGTGTCCCACCGGCTGTGGGAGGCCGAATTGCGGCTCCCGGCCCGGCTCCTGTCGCAGTTCACCCGGTTCCTGACCGGGATCGAGATCCACCCCGGCGCCCGCATCGGCCGAAGGCTGTTCATCGACCACGGCATGGGCGTGGTGATCGGGGAGACCTCGGACATCGGCGATGACGTGATGCTCTACCACGGGGTCACCCTCGGCGGGAAGACCCGGCACGGGGTGGCCCGGGGGGAGAAGCGGCACCCCACCCTGCACGATGGGGTGACGATCGGCGCCGGCGCCAAGGTGCTCGGGCCCATCGTCATCGGCGCCTGGAGTACCATCGGCGCCAACGCGGTGGTGACCCGGGATGCCCCACCCAAGTCGCTGCTGCTGGGGATCCCGGCCATCGTGCAGCCGGCCAAGACCGATACCATCGAATCCGCCCGCGGGCTGCTGCCCGGCGACGACTGAGGGACAGAGACCAATGACCACCGATACCGCCGCCCTCACCCTCCCCGTACTCGACCTCTCGCGGCTTGACCGGGGCGATGCGGAGGCGGAGGCTTTTCGAGCCGATCTGCGGGAGGCCACCCACTCCTTCGGGTTCTTCTACCTGACCGGTCACGGCGTGCCCGCGGACCTCACGGATCGGGTCATGCGCACCGCCCGAGCCTTCTTCGCCCTCCCCGAAGCCGACAAGATGGCGATCGAGAATCTGAGGAGCCCGCACTTCCGCGGCTACACCCGCGTGGGCGGCGAGCTCACCCAGGGTACGGTTGACTGGCGCGAGCAGATAGACATCGGGCCGGAGCGCCCGGCACTTCCGCGGCCCACGGATGCCGCCTACCGGCGTCTCGAGGGACCGAACCAGTGGCCGTCCACTCTCCCCGCGCTACGAGAAGTGATGACCCTCTGGCGCGAAGAGCTCACCGCGGTCGCCCTCCGCCTGATGCAGGCCTGGGCGCTGTCGCTCGGTGCCGACGAGCACGTGTTCGACGCGGCCTTCGTCGAGAAGCCGTTCACCCTGATCAAGATCGTGCGCTACCCCGGCAAATCCGATCCCACTCCCCGGCAGGGCGTCGGCGCGCACAAGGACTCCGGGGTGCTGACCCTCCTGTTCGTCGAACCCGGCAAGGGTGGCCTGCAGGTGGAGAAGGATGGCGACTGGATCGACGCTCCCCCGCTCGACGGCGCCTTCGTGGTCAACATCGGCGAGCTGCTGGAGGTGGCCACGAACGGCTACCTCAAGGCCACCGTGCACCGGGTGATCTCGCCTCTGATCGGAGACGACCGGGTCTCGATTCCGTTCTTCTTCGGCCCCGCGCTCGACGCGACCATCCCGCTGCTCAGTTTGGCGGACTCCCTCGAGGCGCCCGGGGTCACGGCCGACCCGAACAACCCGATCTTCTCCACCTACGGGGAGAACGCCCTGAAGAGCCGACTGCGCGCGCACCCGGACGTGGCGGCCATCCACTACTCCGACCTCGCCGAGTAGCCACCGCAGCCGCCGTTGCCGGCGCAGCGATCGTCGCTGCCCTGGCGGGCGCTACGGCTGGAGGCGCTCCAGCGCCCAGCCTCCGCCCTCCAGCGCCGTGAAACGCAGGCGGTCGTGCAGCCGGGACGTGCGGCCCTGCCAGAACTCGATTGCGTGCGGAATGACCCGGAACCCGCCCCAGTCGGTGGGCCGCGGGATCTCCATGTCGTCGGGGTAACGCCGCTCGACCGCGCGCACCTGCTCTTCGAGCAGTTCGCGGCTCACGATCGGTTCCGATTGCTCACTGGCCAGGGCGGCGATGCGGGCGGGCCGCGGACGACGCGCGAAATAGGCGTCGCTGACGGCGGCATCCGTGGCGTGGGCAGTGCCGTAGACGATCACCTGGCGCTGCATCGGATACCAGGGGAATAGCAGCGTCACACCGGAATTCTTCCGGAGCGCGCGCCCCTTGCGCGAGTCGTAGTTGGTGACGAACTCGAACCCGCTGCCGTCGAGCCCCTTGAGCAGAACCGTGCGGCTGCTCGGCCGCCCGTCGGGGTCGATGGTGCCGACGACCATGGCGTTCGGCTCATACAGCCCGGCTCCCTCAGCGGCCGCCAGCCAGGTCGCGAACTCGAGCAACGGGTCAGAGTTCACCTGCGCCTCGGTCAGGCTCACAGCACCGTAGTCGGTGTGACTCGTCAGGGATTCCATCAGCATCCTCGCCTCGTTGTCGAACGGTGGATGCGAAAAGCCCAGCCTCCGTTCTCTCCAGACTACGAGAGACCGACGGCTGGGCAACCGCTGCGTGCGGGGTTGATCAGTCGTGATCACCGATCTCGGCCAGCCGGGTGGCTTCGTCGGCCGTGATGCAGGAGTCGATCACGGCGTCGAGGGCGCCGTTCATGACCGTATCCAGGTTGTAGGCCTTGTAGCCGGTGCGGTGGTCCGCAATCCGGTTCTCCGGGAAGTTGTACGTGCGGATGCGCTCGGACCGGTCCATGGTGCGGATCTGGCCCTTGCGCACGAGGGAGGCGGCGGCGTCGATTTCTTCCTGCTGCCGGGCAAGAACGCGGGCACGCAGAACGCGCATGCCCGCTTCCTTGTTCTGCAGCTGGCTCTTCTCGTTCTGCATGGCCACGACGATGCCGGTCGGAAGGTGTGTGATGCGCACGGCGGAGTCGGTCGTGTTCACGGACTGGCCGCCGGGGCCGCTCGACCGGTACACGTCGATCTTGAGGTCGTTCGCACTGATCTCGACCTCTTCGGGCTCGTCGACCTCAGGGAAGACGAGCACGCCGGCGGCGGAGGTGTGGATGCGTCCCTGCGACTCGGTGGCCGGCACTCGCTGAACGCGGTGCACGCCCCCCTCGTACTTGAGGTGCGCCCAGACGCCCTCGGCAGGGTCGCTCACGTTGCCCTTGATGGCGAGCTGGATGTCTTTGATGCCGCCGAGGTCGCTCGTGGTCTGCTCGATGATCTCGGTTTTCCAGCGCTTCGACTCCGCATAGTGCAGGTACATGCGGAGCAGGTCGGCGGCGAATAGTGCGGATTCCGCACCGCCCTCCCCCATCTTGATCTCCATGATCACGTCGCGAGCGTCGAGCGGGTCGCGCGGAATCAGCAGGCGCCGCAGCTTTTCGGCCGCGTTTTCCAGCTGCTCCACCAGACCGGGGATCTCCGCGGCGAAGTCGGCGTCCTCGTCCGCGAGTTCCCGCGCGGCATCGAGGTTCTCGCCGATCTCTTTCCACTCGTGCCAGGCCGCGATGATGCGGCTGAGCTCGGCATAACGACGGTTGACCTTCTTCGATCGGGCCGGGTTCGCGTGCAGCTCGGGATCCGCCAGCTGAGACTGGAGCTCATCGTGCTCAGCCAGCAGAGTCAGGACAGACTCGAACATCAGTGGTCCTTGTCTGACCCACCGAGGGTCGGCATCGACTTCTGAACCTGCATCAGGAACTCGACGTTGGACGTGGTCTCCTTGAGACGACCGAGGATGACCTCCAGTGCCTGCTGCTGTTCTAGCCCGGCGAGGGCGCGTCGCAGTTTCCAAGTGATCTTGACTTCGTCCGCGCTCATCAGCATTTCTTCACGCCGGGTGCCGGATGCGTTGACATCCACCGCGGGGAAGATGCGCTTGTCGGCCAGGTGGCGCGACAGGCGGAGCTCCATGTTGCCCGTGCCCTTGAACTCCTCGAAGATAACCTCGTCCATCTTGGATCCGGTCTCCACCAGGGCGGAGGCGAGGATGGTGAGCGAGCCACCGTTCTCAATGTTGCGCGCCGCGCCGAAGAAACGCTTCGGCGGGTACAGCGCGGACGCGTCGACGCCGCCGGAGAGGATCCGGCCCGACGGCGGGGCCGTCAGATTGTAGGCGCGGCCCAGGCGGGTGATCGAGTCGAGCAGCACGACGACGTCGTGGCCCAGTTCGACGAGACGCTTGGCGCGCTCGATGGCGAGCTCGGCGACCGTGGTGTGGTCTTCGGCGGGACGGTCGAAGGTGGAGGCAATGACCTCACCCTTCACCGTGCGCTGCATGTCGGTGACCTCTTCGGGACGCTCATCGACCAGGACGACCATGAGGTGGACCTCGGGGTTGTTCGTGGCGATGGCGTTAGCAATCTGCTGCATGACGATGGTCTTGCCGGCCTTAGGCGGTGCGACAATCAGGCCGCGCTGTCCTTTACCGATCGGGGCGACCAGGTCGATGATCCGCTGCGTCAGCTTGCCCGGCTCGGTTTCGAGGCGCAGCCGCTCCGTCGGGTACAGCGGGGTGAGCTTCTGGAACTCGACGCGGTTCGCGGCCTCTTCGACGGTCAGGCCATTTATGGAGTCGACCTTGACGATCGCGTTGTACTTCTGGCGTCCGCTCTGATCGCCTTCGTGCGGCTGGCGGATGGAGCCGACGACGGCGTCGCCCTTGCGCAGGTTGTACTTCTTGACCTGGCCGAGCGAGACGTAGACGTCGCTCGCACCCGGCAGGTAGCCGGAGGTGCGCACGAACGCGTAGTTGTCGAGGATGTCGAGGATGCCGGCGACGGGGATCAGCACGTCGTCGTCGTTCAGCTCCGGCTCGAAGTCGTCGCCGGTGGTGACGCCGCGACGCTTGCGGTCACGGAAACGGTTGCGGTTGCTACGGCCGTTCAGGTCGTCTTCGAGTCCGGCGCGGTCGGGACCGGCGTTGCGCTCCTGACCCTGACGCTCTTGGCCCTGGTTGCGGTCCTGGCGGTCCTGACCCTGACGCTCCTGGCGGTCCTGGCGGTCCTGGGCGCGATCCTGGCTCTGCTGGGCCTGGCGGTCCTGACCCTGGTTGCGGTCCTGACCCTGGTTGCGGTCCTGATTCTGATTGTCCTGGCTCTGGCCCTGGCCGCGGTTGCCGGTCTGGCGTTGCTGACGGGCGGTCTCCTCACCGCGCTCGGCGCTACGCTCGGCGCCCTGCGTGCGGTCGCCCCCGCGGCTGCGGTTGCGGTTGCGGCCCTGTCGGGGCTGTTCCGTCTGCTCGGACAGTTCGCTCTGATCGGCGTGGTCGCCGCGCTCGGTCGATTCGGCCTGATCGGTGACGACGGTCTCGACCGGGGCGTGCTGCTCGGTTCCGGTCTCGGTGCCGGTATCGGTGCCGGACTGGGTTCCGGTCTCCGTGGCGAATTCGTCGGCGTTGTTGCGCGCGTCGATGCTGTTGCGGGCATCGATGCTGTTGCGGGCGCCGCCGCTGCGGCCACCGCGTGAGCTACCGCGACGCGACCGGCCGGAACCGGTGGTCTCGGGTGCCGCCTCGGTGATCTCGGGGGTCTCCTCGGCCACGACTGCGGTCTCGGCGACCGCCTCTACCGGGGCAGCAGCCTCGGTGGTTGTTTCAGTCTCAATGGTGGGGGCCTCGGTGTCCACGATGGGGGCGGCGGCGGCTTCGGCCGCTGCCTTCACGGTGACCGACGTGGCACGTTTGCGAGCCTGGCGGGCCGGCTTCGTGGCCGGGACTACGGTCTCGGTCACGGGTGACTCCGGCAAGGCGCCGGCATAGGTGGTGGGGGCAGTGGTACGGCGGAGGGTCGCGGCGTCATCCGGAACGATCATGCCGATGCCCAGGTCGCCGTCAGCGTTGACGTGCGCCACGGCGGGAGCCGCGGTCGCGGTGGAGGCGCGGCGGGACACGCGCTTGCGCGGCGCGGCACCGGTGACGTTGGCAGCAACGTCGGTGGTCGAGGCCGCGTCGGTCGCGGCGTCGGCCGCGGGAATCGCCTCTTCGACGGGAACGGCGGCCGTGGTGTCGGCGGCCGTGGCCTCGGCGGCCGTGGTCTCGGCGGAGACACCCGAGGATGCGCTCTTGGCCTGCTCGGCGGTGATTGCTCCCACGAGCTCTCCCTTGCGGAGCTTTGATGCACCCGGGATACCCAACTCGAGCGCCAGAGCCAGAAGCTCGGCGACGCGAAGGGTGGTGAGGTGCGAGGAATCCGCACCGGGGGTGAGGAGGTTGACGTCAGTCACGAAAATTGTCCTTTCCCCTGGCGTCATGCGAGCGGGCCAGGGAAGCTGTTGCGGCGTCTCACGCGCTGCGGGTGGTCCAATCCCAAAGTGATGTGGATTGAAGTGAACACACACAGCTACGCATAGATGATGCGATAGCAGTGAGTTACAGGGAATGCACCGGAGAAGAGAGCCGGGCGTTACGCGGTTCCATCGGGTGCACTTTTACTGTAGCAGAACGTAAGAACGCCGAGGACCGACCGGATACGGCGTGTCCTTGGCTTTCAGATACTCCTTGACCTGAGTGAGTCCTCACAGCCGTCAGCGATGATTCACCGCTGCCGGGTCCAACCGGCTCGGTGCTCCGGCCTGCGTCCCGAACGAATTCGACGGAGATTTTGCCCAAATCGCACCTGATTCACCCGAAAGAGCGGTTTCACACGAGAATCTCCGTCGAATTGGTTCACCACCGGATCGGGCGCTGCGCCTGCGAGGAACACTGCCCGGGCGGTGCAGTCGACTGACCGACCGGGAGCGACACAACCGATCGATTCGGACTCGCTTCTCTAACGCTCGGTGCGGGTGACGGTTGCACCCAGCACGTCGACGGCCAGCATCAGCGCCTGCCAGGGCGTTTCGGACTCGGCGGCGATGAGCTCGGCCGCGACGAGTCGCTGCCCTGGGTCACTGGCCAGCACCAGGATCGATGGGCCGGCGCCGGAGACGACGGCGGCGAAGCCGTGCTCCCGGAGCAGGGTGATCAGCCGGTTGGTCTCCGGCATGGCGGCGGCACGGTAGCTCTGGTGCAGTTTGTCCTCGGTGGCCGCGAGGAGCAGTTCGGGGCTCTGAATCAGGGCCGCGATCAGCAGGGCCGAGCGCGACAGGTTGAAGACGGCGTCTTCGTGCGGCACGCTCTCGGGCTGCAGGCTGCGGGCGAGCGCCGTGGACATGGCGTGCTCCGGAACGAACACGAGCGGCTTGACGCCGCGGTGCACCATCAGCTTCTTGTGACGCGGTCCCTCGGGTGTCATCCACGCGATCGTGAGACCACCGAACAGGGCGGGCGCCACGTTGTCGGGGTGCCCCTCCATCTCAGTCGCGAGGGCCAGAAGCGCCTCCGCGTCGATGTCGACGATGCCCTCGAGCAGGCCCTTCGCGGCCATGATCCCGGCGACGATGGCGGCGCCGGACGAGCCCATGCCGCGGCCGTGCGGGATCTCGTTGTGGGCAACGAGGTTCAGTCCGGGCAGTTCCTGGCCGTAAGCGGCGAAGGCGTGGATGAGGGCGCGCACGACGAGGTTGGTCTCATCGGTGGGCACCACGCCTTCTCCGACGCCGTGCACCTCGACCGTGACGCCCGGCTCATCGCGAACGGAGACCTGGAGGTGGTCGTGGTGTGCCAGGGCCAGACCCAGGGTGTCGAAGCCGGGGCCGAGGTTGGCCGTGGTCGCCGGCACCTGCACGGTGACGGAACGGCCCGAGAGCACCGACTTGCCGGAGAGGGCCTCGGCGATGGTCATTTCTGGACCAGCCCGAGGACGCTGGCGATTTCGGCGGTGTCGACAGGCACGATGGTCGGCTTGACGTCGGAGCCGTCTGCGGTGCGGAGCGCCCACTGCGGGTCCTTCAGACCGTGGCCGGTGACCGTGAGTACCACGGTGGAGCCGGCCGGGATGAGCCCGGCTTCGGCGCGTTCGAGCAGGCCGGCGACGCTGATCGCGGAGGCCGGCTCGACGAAGATGCCGACCTCGGCCGACAGGATGCGGTAGGCCTCGAGGATCTTTTCGTCGCTGATCGCGCCGAAGTAGCCGTCGGTCAGGGTACGCGCGGCGAGGGCGAGGTCCCAGGATGCCGGGTTGCCGATGCGGATGGCGCTGGCGATGGTCTCCGGGTGGTCGACGCGGTGGCCGAGCACGATCGGGGCGCTGCCAGCAGCCTGGAACCCGAACATGCGCGGCAGCTTCGTAGTGGCGCCGCGCTCGAGCTCTTCGGTGTACCCGCGCGTGTAGGCGGTGTAGTTGCCAGCATTGCCGACGGGGACGATGTGGATGTCCGGCGCGTCTTCCAGCACCTCGACGACCTCGAAGGCGGCCGTCTTCTGGCCTTCGATCCGGTCGGGGTTGACCGAATTGACCAGGTGCACGGGGTAATTCGCGGAGAGGTCGCGGGCGATGTCGAGGCAGTCGTCGAAATTGCCCTGCACCTGCAGCAGCTGCGCGTTGTGTGCGATGGCCTGGCTGAGCTTGCCCATGGCGATCTTGCCCTCGGGCACCAGCACGACGGCCTGGATTCCGGCGTGGGTCGCGTAGGCGGCGGCCGACGCGGAGGTGTTGCCGGTGGACGCGCAGATGACGGCCTTGGCACCGTCTTCGACGGCCTTGGAGATGGCCATGGTCATGCCGCGGTCCTTGAAGGAACCGGTCGGGTTCATGCCCTCGTACTTGATCCAGACCTTCGCGCCCGTGCGAACGGAGAGCGCCGGAGCCGGAATCAGCGGGGTGCCCCCCTCGCCGAGAGTGATGATGGGCGTCGCATCCGTGATGTTGAGGCGGTCCGCGTACTCGCGCAGCACGCCGCGCCACTGCCGGGAAGCCGTCTTCACGACTGGTTTCGGCAGAGTCTCTCGTTCGCTGGACATCAGGCTCCTTCAACTCTCAAAACGGATGCGACATTGGTGACAAATCTGTTCGCGGCGAGGTCTGTCACGGTGGCCGCCAGGGCGGCCTCCGTAGCCTCGTGCGTTCCGATAACTAGGGTAGCCGTGGCGGAGACGGCGGAGCGACTCGCGGTGCCCGGCTGGGCCGGCGTCATCGACTGCTCGACCAGGGCCAGGGACACGCCGTGGTCGCTGAACACGCTGGCGAGCGTGGCGAGAACGCCGGGTTCGTCGGTAACTTCCAGGGTGACGGCGTAGCGCGTGACGATCTGGCCGATGTCGAAGACCGGCAGGTCGGCGTGCTGGGACGCGGGAACGCCGGGGCCACCGGCGATGTGGCGGCGGGCCAGTGACACCAGGTCGCCGAGCACGGCGGACGCCGTCTCCACTCCCCCGGCGCCGGCGCCGTAGAACATCAAGCTGCCGGCCGACTCCGCTTCGACAAAAACCGCGTTGTTGGCGCCGTGCACGGAGGCGAGCGGGTGGCTGCGGTGAACCATGGCCGGGTAGACCCGGGCGGAGACGCCCTGCTGGCCGCTTTCGGCGTCGACGAGGCGTTCGCAGATGGCGAGCAGCTTCACGACGTAGCCGGCCTTGCGGGCTGAGTCGATCTGCGCGGGCGTGATGGCGGTGATGCCCTCGCGGTAGACGGATGCGAGCGGCACGGTCGTGTGGAAGGCGAGGCTGGCCAGAATGGCCGCCTTCTGCGCCGCGTCGTACCCGCCGATGTCGGCGGTCGGGTCGGCCTCGGCGTAGCCGAGGTCGGTGGCCAGGGCGAGAGCCTCCTCGAGGGTGTCCCCCTCAGTGTCCATCCGGTCGAGGATGAAGTTGGTGGTGCCGTTCACGATGCCGAGGATGCGGTTGACCTGGTCGCCGCCGAGACTCTCGCCAAGCGGCCGAACGATCGGGATCGCACCGGCCACGGCCGCCTCGTACTTCAGCTGTGCGCCGACCTGGTCGGCGGCGGCGAAGAGTTCGGGCCCGTGGGTGGCCAGCAACGCCTTGTTGGCGGTGACGACATCCGCCCCCGAGTTGATCGCCATCAGAATGTATGAGCGTGCGGGCTCGATGCCGCCCATCAACTCGATGACGACGTCGGCGCCGAGGATCAGGGTCTCGGCGTCGGTGGTGAACAGCTCGCGGGGCAGTTCGACGGTGCGCTCGGCGTCGACGTCGCGCACCAGGATGCCGACGAGCTCGAGGCTGGCACCCACCCGGTTGGCGAGTTCTTCACTGTTTTCGAGCAGCAGCCGGGCGACCTGAGCGCCGACGGAGCCGCCTCCCAGCAGTGCGACGCGCAGATTGCGGTATTCGATCATCGGGCGGGTTCCTTCGGTAGATCGGTCGAGCCGGTGGTCGAGCCGGTGGTCGAGCCGGTCGAGGCCGAGACCCCGGTGTCGCGGGCGAGCAGGTCGGCGATGGTCTCGCCGCGCACCAGCATCCGCGGGATGCCGCCGGCCACCGCGACCACGGCCGGCCGGCCGAGGAAGTTGTAGTTGTTCGACAGCGACCAGCAGTAGGCGCCGGTGGCCGCGACGGCCACCAGGTCGCCCGGGGCCACGTCGCCGGGGAGATAGTCAGCGTCGACGACGATGTCGCCGCTCTCGCAGTGCTTGCCGGCGAGGCGCACCAGCACCGGGTCGGCCGCCGACACGCGGCCGGCGAGCCGCACGGTGTAGTCGGCGCCGTAGAGGGCGGGGCGGGCGTTGTCGCTCATGCCTCCGTCGACACTGACATAGAGGCGCGGGTTGCCGGCCACGTCGACGGACTTGGTGGTTCCGACCTCGTAGAGGGTGATTCCGGCCGGGCCGATGATGCAACGTCCCGGCTCGAAGGCGACCACGGGCACCGGGATGCCGAGGGCGCTGCACTGCGCGGCGACGATGTCGGCCAGGCTGGCCGCGAGCTCGCCGATCGGGGTGGGGGTGTCGGCCAGGGTGTAGGCGATGCCGAAGCCGCCGCCGAGGTTCAGCTCGGGGACGGGGCCGCCTGCGAGCAGGGCGGCGTGCACGGCGAGGAGGCGCGACGCGGATTCGGCGAAGCCGTCGGCGCCGAAGATCTGCGAGCCGATGTGGCAGTGCAGGCCGCGGAAGCTCAGGCTCGACTCGGTCCGGATGAGGCCCACCAGCGCCGCGGCGTCATCGAGCGTCACGCCGAACTTCTGGTCTTCGTGCGCCGTGGCGAGGAATGCGTGGGTGTGCGCGTGCACGCCGCTGTTCACGCGCAGCCGAACGGCCTGCACGATGCCGTGCCGGGCGGCGGCCGCGGCGACGCGCCCGATTTCGACCAGGCTGTCGATCACGATGGTGCCGACGCCGACGCGGCAGGCCTCGTCGATCTCGGCCAGGGATTTGTTGTTGCCGTGGTAGCCGAGCCGGTTCGGCGGGCTGCCGGCCGCCAGCGCCACGGCGAGTTCGCCGCCGCTGCAGACGTCGATGTTGAGACCTTCGGCCAGCATCCAACGGGCGATCTCGGTGGACAGGAACGCTTTGCCGGCGTAGTAGATGTGCACGCTCGTACCGATGCGAGCGAACTCGGCCTCGAAGGCGGCGCGGAGCGAGGCCGCGCGGGCGCG
The DNA here is from genome assembly GCF_004402765.1 of Cryobacterium sp. TMT2-17-1. NCBI lineage: Bacteria > Bacillati > Actinomycetota > Actinomycetes > Micrococcales > Microbacteriaceae > Cryobacterium > Cryobacterium sp. TMT2-17-1. The sequence goes on along the minus strand of NZ_SOGC01000012.1, from coordinate 4,901 downwards.
GGCATCCGTTTCGTCGACCAGATAAAGAGGAGTGCCGAATTCGGCGGCCAGGGCGGAGGCGGTGCAGCCGCCGATGAGGAGTTCCCCCTGCGGGGTGCGGTCGATGGTGGCCGGCCAGAGGCCATCGGCGAGCGCATTGGCGTCGTCGGACAGGCAAAGCCAGTCGGGGGCGAGCGGGTTGGTGGCCACGGGTGAAAACCTCACGGGAAATGTCGAGTGGGTGTCTCACTGAGTGGCGAGCGAACCCGGATTGGTCCCTGAAGCCAGTGAAAGGATGCCGTCGGCTGCGACCGGGGACCTGTTCCGAGTGTAGCGAACGCCGCCGGTGAGCGCCGAATCGCGTTACGTCCCGCTGCGTGGCGGGCTGCGCGGGCTGGGCAGCAGGGCGGGCTGCGGTCAGACCAGCGCGGCAGTTTCGGCCACGTCGACGATCCACGCCTCCGGGTCGATCATGACGCTCGAGCCGCTGCTGCACCAGATGCGCCGCATCTTGAGAAGCATCTTCTCCGCTTCCCGGATGGTGCCCAGTTCCAGGTCGACCATGACGAAGTTCGGATCAGTCACCGAGCGGAAAATCGTATAGCGGATCACCCCGGATCCGCGGCGGTCGGCCGGGTCCAGATCGAAGGCACGTTTCCAGCGGCCATAGTCGGGCACGGGGTGTTGAATGCGCAACAACGTCATGGTGCCTCCTCGAAAAGGCGAATGCGCGACCGGCGGATACCTCGAGTGTACGACCCCGCGGGCGTCGTGTCAGGCCCCGGTTTGATTACGGTCCGAACGATGTGCGAGCGTGTCGGCGTGCTGCCAGGGCATGAAGTGCGGGGTCAACCGGCGGTGCAGCTGCCGAGGGTGGTCAACGACTGTCGGCTCAGCGTCAACGAGCTCGACTGCAGCGTGAGTCGCGCTCGATCCGCGGTCACGTTCACTCCGGCGAGGGTGACCCCCTCGGGGAGGTACTGGGCCACGCAGATGCGGAGCGGTTCCTCACCCAGAACACGAGACAGCAGGTTGCCGGCGTTGATGCTGCCGCCGCCTGAGGTGACGCTGGCACCGCTCGGCGTGAGCAGCAGTGCGTCGGCGTCCACGCTCGGCGTCGCCGAGGCGCGGTAGCCGATCGGGAAGCCGAGCACCTCCAGGCTGCCGCTGTAGCTGATCTCGTCCTTCCCGAGTTCGACGCCGGCGTCGGGGACATTGCTCGGCAGAGCCTGGCTCAGCAGGGTGTTGAGGGCATCGGGTTCGAGGTCGATGATGCCGCGCACGTCGCCGACGGGCTGGGATTGGTCGAGCGGGACATCCGTCGCCACGACGTGCACGGATGCCGGCACGCCGTCCACGGTCAGGGTGCCTGATTCCAGGGCCACCCGGTCGAAGCTGCCGCCGAGGTACTGTGCGATGACCGACAGGCCTCCGATGGAGACGGCCACGTCCCCCGTCACGGTGTCGGGCAGGTTCGAGGCGATCTCCTGCTCGATCTGGCCCTCGGCGTAGCTGCGCAGGCCCCCGTCGACGAAGAAGAAAGCAGCGACGAGCCCGACCACGACCAGACCCGCGACGATGAACGCCCCGAGCCCGCGACGACGGGATTTCCTGGCGGACGCGTCCATGCCTACATGCGTTCCGGTGCGGAGACGCCGAGCAGGCCGAGGCCGTTGCGGATGACCTGGCCGGTGGCGTCGTTGAGCCAGAGCCGGGTGCGGTGCAGGTCGGTGATCGGTTCGTCGCCGAGCGGGATCACCCGGCAGCTGTCGTACCAGCGGTGGTAGTAGCCGGCAACCTCTTCGATGTAGCGGGCGATACGGTGGGGCTCGCGCAGTTCGGCGGCCTGCGCGACGACGCGCGGGTATTCCTGCAACACGCCGAGCAGGGCCGATTCGCTGTCGTGGGTGAGTAGCTCCGGGGCGAATGCGGTGCGTTCCACCCCCGCGGTGGCCGCGTTGCGGGCGACCGAGCAGGTACGGGCATGCGCATACTGCACGTAGAAGACCGGGTTCTCGTTGGTGCGCTTGCCGAGCAGGTCGAGGTCGATGTCGAGCTGAGTGTCGCTGCTGGAGCGCACTAGGGAGTAGCGGCCGGCGTCCACGCCGACGGCGTCGACGAGGTCGTCGAGGGTGACGATCGTTCCGGCGCGCTTGCTCATCCGCACCGGTTCGCCGTTGCGCAGCAGGTTGACCATCTGGCCGATCAGAATCTGCAGGTTCACACCGGGCACGTCGCCGAAGGCCTCGACCATGGCCATCATGCGGCCGACATAGCCATGGTGGTCGGCGCCGAGCATGATCAGGTTCTGGTCGAAACCGCGCTCACGCTTGTCGAGGTAGTAGCCGAGGTCACCGGAGATGTAGGCCGGTTCGCCGTTGGAACGGATGATGACGCGGTCGCGGTCATCGCCGAACGTGGTCGTGCGCAGCCAGATGGCCCCGTCTTCTTCGAAGATGTGGCCCTGTTCGCGCAGCCGTTCGATGGCCCGGTTGACGGCGCCGGACTCGTGCAGGGAATCTTCGTGGAAGTACACGTCGAAATCCACGCCGAAGCCGTGCAGCTTCTCCTTGATCTCGGTGAACATCAAATCGACGCCGACGCTGCGGAACACTTCCTGCTGCTCGTCGCGGGCCAGCACCGCGATGTCGCCTTCGTGGCTGGCCACGACCTGGTCGGCGATGTCTCCGATGTAGGCGCCGCCGTAACCGTCTTCGGGGGTGGGCTCGCCGAGGTAGCCGGCGAGCACGCTGCGGGCGAAGCGGTCGATCTGCGAGCCGTGGTCGTTGAAGTAGTACTCGCGGGTGACGTCGGCGCCCTCCGCCTGCAGCACCCGGGCCAGGCTGTCACCCACGGCCGCCCAGCGCACGCCGCCCATGTGGATGGGGCCGGTGGGGTTGGCGGACACGAATTCGAGGTTGATCTTGAGGCCGTCGTAGAGGTGCCCGGTGCCGTAAGCGGGGCCCGCATCGACGATGGTCTTGGCGAGTGCGCCGGCGGCGGCGGCCTCGAGACGGATGTTGATGAAGCCGGGTCCGGCGACGTCCACCGAGGCCACGTCGGGAAGCTGTTCCAGGCCGGCAGCCAGTTCGGCGGCCACCTCGCGCGGGTTGGAGCCGAGTGGCTTGGCGATCTTCATCGCGATGCTGGAGGCCCAATCACCGTGGTCGCGGTTTCTCGGACGCTCGAGGGTGACATCCGCCCCGGTCAGGTTGACGTCGGTCACGTCGATTCCGGCCTCGCGTCGACTCTCGCTCAACTGGAGGATGAGGTCTAGCAGGGATTGGGAAAGCTCAGCGGGAGTCACGACTAGCAAGCTTACCGGCCCGGTCACAGACAACCCTCTTGGTAAGGTCAAGCGTGACTCACTCCCTCTCGCCCAGACTCCCGCGCGGACGGCTCCTGCGCACCACCCTTCTCCTTGCCACCGGCACGGTCGCCGTCGTGGCGCTGGCTGCCTGCGGTTCGGGTTCCACCCCGGAAAGCAGCCCGTCGGCAGCGTCGCCATCAGCTACTCCCGGGTCGACGTCGGACGCGACGCAGACACCGGGGCCCACCGCGACGCCGACGCCCACCCCCACGGCAGCAGGCACCCCGGTCACATTTACCTGCGACCAGGTGCTCACCCTCGACGACGTCTACGCCTTCAACCCGAGCTACGGCACCGCTCCCGGTTTCGAGCCGACCATCGCCGCGGGTCAGACGGCGGCAGAGTACCAGGGGCTGAATTGCGGACTGCTCAATCAATCCAGCGACGGAACGATCGAGGTCTCGGTGACCCAGCCCAACGACGTGCTGCTGTCGCAGCTGAAGAACGATGCCATCAGCTCCAGCCAGATCGTTCCCACGTATGGCACGCCGCCCGCCGTCGAGGGCTATTTTTCGGCTGCCGGCGGCATTGGTGTGGCTCAGGTCTTCACCTCCACCTACTGGATCACGGTGGGCTCGAGCGAGTTCGTCGAGCCGGGCGACGCCGAGTCACTCGTTTCCGCGGCGATCGCGAACCTGCAGTAACACGCCCGGGCGGACCGCGCGGCGGAACCCACCTGAACCTGCCCGAACCTGCCGAATTCGGCCTTTCCGGTCGAGTTCGGATGGTGTGCCGGGCGGGCTCGACCGCATCCGTCGGACTCGATGCGGAACATCGCCTGCCAGGATGCTGATAACCTAGTGTTTTCCCTGGCCCCCATAGCTCAGGGGATAGAGCACTGCCCTCCGGAGGCAGGGGCGGCAGTTCGAATCTGCCTGGGGGCACAACTGTCAGGGTCCGTGCGAACACTCGGGTCGCGGGCTGATCGGCGACACGATCTCAAGGCTTTGTCACGCCGTTTGCCCACACTGGCCCACAGCTCCTCGCCGCCGACTCTGATGCCTTGCCGCTCGGCTACGCCCGGATGCGTGACCCGGTAGGTGTGCGGCATGAAGTCCTCGCCGACGAGGCTCGGCGTCGCTATGCCGTGGTCGCACCGGTCACCCGCGCCACCGACAGGTCAGCGATGACCATTGAGCCACACCGGGACGGGACCGCCGCCATCCGATGGGTACGCCGATCAGCTGAGGAGCGCGACGGGATCACGTGGACGTCGGCGCCCGCGGCGGTCGGTCGGGTCTGGGAGCACGTCGTCGGAGCCCCACCGCAACGACTCGAGACCGCGGTACTTACAGACGATGGCCGGGGACGGCTGCCACCAAGACCTTCCCCCCGTTCGAATCCGGAAGCAGCGAGGTTGCTGTGCCCCGGTCCCTCCGGAATCGCGTGCAACGCGGAGAATACCGCTACCGCCTCTGAAGCTGCGGGCCCGGTGGTGGACCGATTCGACGGAGATTTTGGCTCCCCTGCTGTATCCGTGGGTGTTTCGGAGCGCCTTAACGGCCGCACGCCGCTTCCTGTCTAGGTTTCTGACTGTCAAAGGAAAGAAACT
>NZ_SOGC01000032.1:0-24356 GCF_004402765.1 Cryobacterium sp. TMT2-17-1 | reverse complement strand
TCAAATCACCCGACGCCCTCATCGCCCTCGCCATGCTCAGCCTCGGCGGCCACAAACCAGTGCTCCCCGGCCGGGATTAACCCACAGAAGCAGCAGGAGAGCCGAGATTGTGGCCGAATCGTTCCGAAACAGCTAGAGAAACCGGCTTTTCGTCAAAATCTCCGGCGAATTGGTTCAGGGCCGTAGTGCCCGGACGTCGAGGGTGCCCGCACGTCGAGGGTGCCTGTGCGGTGACACCCGGCGGAGCGCACTGTGCGGTGACAAACGGCGGGTCACACCTTGCGCAGCAGCACCTTGGAGACGGAGTGGTTCGGATCCTTGCGCAGCACGAGGGTCGCCCGCGAGCGGGTCGGACGGATGTTGCGCAGCAGGTTCGGTTCGTTGATCTCGGTCCAGATTTCCCGGGCCCGGCTCCGCGCCTCGGCCTCGGTCATACTCGCGTACCGGTGGAAGTACGACTTCGGATTACTGAATGCGCCGCGCTGCAGCTTGAGAAAGCGCTCCTCGTACCAGCGAGCGATGTCCTGCGTGCGGGCGTCCACGTATACGGTGAAGTCGAAGAGGTCGCTGACGGCGAGGCCGTGGCCCGGTCCGGGCGGCTGCAGCACGTTGAGACCCTCGACGATCAGGATGTCCGGCTGCCGCACCACGATCTGGGCGTCGGGCACGATGTCATAGCTGAGGTGTGAGTAGAACGGCGACCGCACTTCGGCGGCACCGCTCTTGACCGCGGCCACGAAGCGTAGCAGGGCCCGCCGGTCGTAGGACTCCGGGAACCCTTTTCGGTCCATCAGGCCCCGGCGGGTGAGTTCGGCGTTGGGCAGCAGGAAACCGTCGGTGGTCACCAACTCGACCCGCGGGGTGTCCTCCCAGCGGGCCAGCAGCTCCCTCAGCAAGCGGCCGATGGTGGACTTGCCCACCGCGACCGATCCGGCGACCCCGATCACGAACGGCGTGCGCTGGGCGCGCTCCCCGAGGAAGTCGCTCGTGGCGCGGTGCAGCTGCCGTGCACCGGCGGCGTAGAGGTTGAGCAGGCGGCTGAGCGGCAGGTAGACATCCGTCACCTCACTGAGGTCGAGCGGCTCACCCAGCCCCCGCAACTGCACGATCTCCGTCTCCCGCAGCGGAAGCCGGGTGGTTGGCGCGAGGGCGGCCCAGTCAGCCCGGTCCAGTTCGACGAAAGGAGTGCTGTGGCCGTTGTTCCAGGGACTCGCAACCGGATCGGACATTTCACCGAGCTTACTCGGACTAATATCGCAGTCATGTGTGGAATCGTTGGTTACGTCGGAGATAACAAGAGCGTTCAGGTCCTGATGGGAGGTCTGCGGCGACTCGAGTACCGGGGGTACGACTCCGCGGGGATCGCTGTCATCGACAGCGAGGGTGCTCTCAATACCGCTAAGCGAGCGGGCAAGCTGGCCGTTCTGGCCGCCGAGCTTGAGGCGAACCCGATCAATAATGGGAACACCGGGATCGGACACACTCGGTGGGCCACCCACGGGGCGCCGAATGACGTGAATGCGCACCCGCACCTGGGTGACAACGGCAAGCTGGCCCTTATTCACAACGGAATTATTGAAAACTTCTCCGTGCTCAAGGACGAACTCCTCGCCGAGGGATTCACCTTCGAGAGTGAGACCGACACCGAGGTCGCCGCGATCCTGCTTGGCCGGGAATACCAGCGCGTCGGCGACCTGGGCGAAGCGTTCCGCGCTGTCGTCTCCCGCCTCGACGGTGCCTTCACCCTGCTCGCCGTCCACCAAGACCAGCCCGGCATCGTCGTCGGCGCCCGCCGCAACTCCCCGCTCGTGATCGGCCTGGGCGACGGAGAGAACTTCCTCGGCTCCGACGTCGCCGCTTTCGTCGAGTACACCCGCCGCGCGGTCGCCATCGGCCAGGACCAGATCGTCACGATCACGCCGGACCTCGTCACCGTGACCGACTTCGACGGCAACGCCGTCGAAGTGGAAGAGTTCGACATCGCCTGGGATGCCTCCGCGTCCGAGAAGGGCGGCTGGTCCAGCTTCATGGCCAAGGAGGTCTCCGAGCAGCCGGATGCCGTGCGCAACACCCTGCGCGGGCGCATCCATGAGGGCCAGGCCGTCGTTCCCGAGCTGACCGAATTCGGAGACGACGTGCTCGCCGGCATCCGTCGCATCGTGGTCGTCGCCTGCGGCACCGCGGCGAACGCCGGCTACGTCGCCAAGTACGCCATCGAAAAGTGGACCCGGGTTCCGGTCGACATCGAACTCAGCCACGAGTTCCGTTACCGCGACCCGGTGCTGAACCCCGAGACCCTGGTCATCTCGATCAGCCAGTCCGGCGAAACCATGGACACGCTGATGGCGGTCAAGTTCGCCCGGGAAGCGGGTGCGAAGGCCATCTCGATCTGCAACACGCAGGGTGCCACCATCCCCCGCGAGTCGGACGCCGTCATCTACACCCACGCCGGCCCGGAGGTCGCCGTGGCCTCAACGAAGGGCTTCACCGCCCAGATCGCCGCCCTCTACCTCTTCGGCCTGCACCTGGCCCGGGTGCGCGGCAGCCTCAGCGAAGCCGAGTGCGCCGTGCAGATCGCCGAGCTCCAGGCCATCCCGGACAAGCTGGCGACCACGCTGCTGCAGGAGTCGACCGTGCACGAGCTGGCCACCTGGATGGCCGACACGCGTGCCGTGCTCTTCCTCGGCCGCCACGTGGGCTTCCCGATCGCGCTCGAGGGTGCGCTCAAGCTCAAGGAGCTCGCGTACATCCACGCGGAGGGCTTCGCCGCCGGTGAGCTCAAGCACGGCCCGATCGCGCTGATCGAGCCCGGCCAGCCGGTCTTCGTCGTTGTGCCGAGCCCACGCGGCTCCGCGCACCTGCACCCCAAGGTGGTCTCGAACATCCAGGAGATCCGGGCCCGCGGCGCGCGCATCATCGCGATCGCCGAAGAAGGGGATGTCGCGGTGCTGCCGTTCGCGGACACCGTCATCCGCATCCCGCTGGCCTCGCCGCTGTTCGAACCGCTCCTCGCGGTCGTACCGCTGCAGATTTTCGCCATGGAACTCGCCACGGTGAAGGGCCTCGACGTCGACCAGCCACGCAACCTGGCGAAGTCCGTCACGGTCGAGTAGCGCCAGTCCTCGAGTCGGAGTAGCCGGAGGGTGCAGCACAGGGTGCAAGGGTTGACCGGATGATCCGGGGCATCGGGGTCGACATCGTCGACCTCGCTCGCTTCGAACGGCAGGTCTTGCGCACGCCTGGGCTTATTCCCCGGCTTTTCACGGAAGCCGAGCGCGGGTTGCCGATGCACTCCTTGGCCGCGCGCTTCGCGGCCAAGGAGGCACTGATCAAAGCGCTCGGCGACAGTGCCGGCGCCAGCTGGCAGGAGATGGACGTCGTGACCGACGCGCACGGCAACCCGGGATTCGTGCTTCACGGGGCTACCGCGGCGGCACTGACGGCCCGCGGCATCGACACAGTGCACTTGACCATGACTCACGACGCCGGGGTGGCCTGTGCGTTCGTGGTCGCGGAGGGCGGGGCATGACCGGATACCGCGAGGCCGTCGTCGACCTGGGCGCGGTCTACGCCAACGTCGCGCACCTCAGGCAGGTGGCCGGCACCCCGCACCTGATGGCCGTCGTCAAGGCGAACGCCTACGGCCATGGGGCAGTGCCGGTCGCCCGCACCGCGCTCGCCGCGGGCGCCGACTGGCTCGGGGTGGCCGACGTCGACGAGGCGCTCGAGCTGCGGGCCGCCGGCATCGACGCGCCCGTCCTGGCCTGGCTGCACGATCCGGATGCCGATTTCACCGTCGCCATCACCCGGAGCATCACCCTCGGGCTGTCCTCGGCGCGGCAGCTGCGCCAGGTCGCCGAGGCCGCCGCCGCTCTCGGTCGCGTGGCCGACGTGCACCTCAAGCTCGAGACCGGGCTCAACCGCAACGGCGTGAACGAACCGGACTGGGCCGAGACGTTCGCTCTGGCGGCCCAGCTCGAGCAGGCCGGCCGCCTGACCGTGACCGGCATTTTCAGCCACCTGTCGAATGCGTCCCCGGTCGACGACGCCGAGGCGATCGAGCGCTTCGAACGCGGTGTCGCTCTCGCCGCCGACACCGGGCTGACCCCGTCTCTGATCCACCTGGCGTCCACCGCGGCGGCGCTGCGCGTGCCGGCCGCCCGCTTCTCGATGGTGCGGGTGGGCATCGGCATCTACGGTCTGTCGCCGTTCGCGGACCAGACGTCGCGGGATTTGGGCCTCACCCCGGCGATGACGCTGCGGGGGCGCGTCGCCGCCGTGCGCCGCGTGGCTGCGGGGGCCGGGGTGTCCTACGACTACCTGTGGCGGGCACCGGTCGACGGCTACCTCGCCCTCGTGCCACTCGGCTACGCGGACGGCGTGCCCCGCCAGGCCTCCGGAACCGCGTGGGTCGACATCTCTGGACACTCGCATCCGCTGGTCGGGCGCATCGCGATGGATCAGTTCGTCGTCAGCATCGGCCAGGAACGCGTGACGGTCGGCGACGAGGTCGTACTGTTCGGCAACCCGGAGACCGGTGTGCCGAGCGCGACCGACTGGGCCGACGCCGCCGGCACCATCAACTACGAGATCGTTACCCGGATCGGCCGCCGGGTTACCCGCAGCTACCGGAACGCGGTCGACGGCGCGGCGGGCGGCACGCGGCCCGGCGGCGGCGTTCGGCCCGGCGGCGGTTCGCGCTGATGCGCGCCGTCATCCCCGACGCCGACAGCATGCACGAGTTCGGCCGCACGGTCGCGGGGCTGCTGCAGGCCGGCGACCTGATCGTGCTGACCGGGCCCCTCGGCGCCGGAAAGACGACCTTCACCCGCGGCCTGGGGGAGGGTCTGCAGGTGCGCGGCTCGGTCACCAGCCCCACCTTCGTGCTGGCCCGCACCCACCCCAGCACGATCGGCGGACCCCCGCTCGTGCACGTCGACGCCTACCGGCTCGGAAGCGCCCTCGAGCTGGATGACCTCGACATCGATTTCGTTCGGTCGATCGTCGTGGTCGAGTGGGGTCGCGGGATGCTCATCGGTATCGCCGACTCCTGGCTCGATATCGAGATCGAACGGCCCGTCGGGGCCTCGCAGGCGGCCGCATCCGTCGTCGCCGACGAGGCCGAGGTGCTCGACCTCGACGAGCCGCGCACGGTCACGGTCACCCCGCACGGCCCCCGCTGGCCGAACGAATTCGACGGAGATTTTGCTCCTACAGGCCCATAGTGGGCCCGATCCGGCTCCAGAGCCCAAAATCTCCGTCGAATTCGTTCAGGGCGGCCGACGAGCAGGCTTGGCGGAGCAGGATCGGCAGCACAGCCCGTCGGCGGCACAGCGCATTAGCGGCACAGCGCATCGAACACAGCGAATAGGCTGGTGAGGTGCTTCTCGCCATCGATACTTCCGCCGGAACGAGCGTCGCGGTCGTGGATCTCGCCCGAGGCGTCATCGCCGAACACGCCACCGACGACACTATGCGCCACGCCGAGGTGGTCGGCCGCCTGATCGCCGACTGCCTCAGCGACGCGGCCGTGCCGATCAGCGGCCTCTCCGCGGTGGTCGGCGGCATGGGTCCCGGCCCCTTCACCGGTCTCCGTGTGGGCATCGCCGCCGCGCGGGTCTTCGCGCTGGGCGCCGGGGTGCCCTTCGTGCCCGTCGTCAGCCACGATGCGCTCGCCTTCGGCCGCTACCAGGCCGGCCACACCGGCTCGCTCGTCGTCGTCACCGACGCCCGTCGCCGCGAGGTGAACTGGTCCGTGTATAGCGGGGCGGATGCCGTGGGTCTCCCGATCCGGGTCGACGGTCCTGGTGTGGCCCAGCCAGCCGTGCTGCGGGAGCCCGGCTGGGCGCACGCTGAGGTGCCCCGCTTCGACGCGGTCGCCGTGTCCGCCGGGGAGCTGGGGCAGGTTGCCGAGCTGATGTGGGCCCACCAGCGCCCGTTCGCCGCCGACACGGCGCTCTACCTGCGCTCGCCGGATGTCACCGTGTCCAACGGCCCGAAACGGGTGAGTTGATGATGTGGCAGCTGCGGCGCGCCCGAGCCGCCGATGTGGACGCCATCATGGCGCTCGAGACCCGTATCTTCGTCAACGACGCGTGGTCCGCCGAGGCGATGGCCCAGGACGTGGTCAACCCGAACTGCTACTACCTGGTGGCCTTCCCCCCCGATGAGCCCGACCGGATCGAGGGCTACGCCGGGCTGCAGGCCCTGCAGGGAGCGCGCGAGGGCGACATTCAGACCATCGCGGTCACCCAAGAGACCCGCGGCCACGGCCTCGGCCGAACCCTGATGCTCAGCCTGATCGCCGAGGCCCGGAAGCGGGGCGTGCGCGAGGTGTTCCTCGAGGTGCGCGCCGACAACCCGCCGGCCCAGGAACTCTACCGCCGACTCGGCTTCGAGGAGTTGGGCATCCGCCCTGGCTACTACCAGCCCGACAACGTCGACGCGATCGTGATGCGACTGCACGTGCCTGACGCCGAGATGCAGATGACACCGGCAGAGGCCGCACTGGAGGCCACCGAATGACCGCCCTGAACGCGCAGACCACCCTGAACGCGATGACCGCGCAGAACCGCGCCAACCCGCTCGTGCTCGGCATCGAGACCTCCTGCGACGAGACCGGAATCGGAATCGTGCGCGGAACCACCCTGCTCTCCAACACGATCGCGTCGTCGATGGACGAACACGCCCGCTACGGCGGAGTCGTGCCGGAGGTGGCCGCGCGCGCACACCTTGAGGAGCTCGTTCCGGCGATCCGGGCGGCCGCGCTGGAGGCCGGCATCCGTTTGGAGGACATCGATGCGGTGGCCGTGACCTGCGGCCCCGGTCTGGCCGGCGCGCTCATGGTCGGGGTCGGCGCGGCCAAGGCACTAGCCATCTCGCTCGGCAAACCGATCTACGCGGTCAACCACCTCGTCGGTCACGTCGGGGCCGATGTGCTTCGACTCGGCGCAGACGACTCCACGAAGCCGCTGGAATACCCCACCGTTGCGCTTCTCGTCAGCGGCGGTCACACCTCACTGCTGCTGGTGCGCGATCTGGTCTCCGACGTCGAACTGCTCGGCGAGACCATCGACGACGCGGCCGGCGAGGCCTTCGACAAGGTGGCCCGCCTGCTCGGCCTGCCCTACCCGGGCGGACCCCAGATCGACCGGGCCGCGCGGGAAGGCAATCCCGCGGCCATCCGTTTCCCCCGCGGTCTCAGCCAGACCAAGGACATGGCGAAACACCGGTACGACTTCTCGTTCTCCGGGCTCAAGACCTCGGTCGCGCGCTGGGTCGAGCAGAGACGCGACGCGGATGAGTCGGTGCCGCTGGCCGACGTGGCCGCCAGTTTCCGAGAGGCGGTCGTCGACATCCTCCTGACCAAGTCAGTCGCGGCCTGCGTCGACCTCGGTGTGCCGAGGCTCCTGCTCGGGGGCGGCGTGATCGCCAACGCCCGGCTGCGTCAGGTGGCCCAGGAGCGCACGGATGCCGCCGGCATCGCCCTGCGCATCCCGCCTCTATCGCTCTGCACCGACAACGGCGCCATGATCGCCGCCCTCGGGGCGCAGCTGATCATGGCCGGGCATGCGCCTTCGTCACTGGAGTTCGGGGCGGACTCCACCCTTCCGGTCTCCGAGATCCAGGTCTGAAACCCCCTCCCACCGGTATTTCGCCACCGGACGGGTATTCTAGCTTCGGCAGGCGACGTTTGTTCGTGCGATCAACACCTTGTCCGGCTGGGAGCCAGATTGGCAGCCCAGATGCACCATTCCCGAAGGAGCAATCGACATGACCGATCCCAACGAGCCGCCGGTTAACCCGCCCATGTTCCAGCCGCCGGCGGCGCAGGCCGCTCCGGCCTACGCCCAGCCGGGCTACCCTCAGCCCTACGCGCCGCAGGGCCCATCCGAGAAGTACAACGTGCTGTCCATTGTGTCGCTCGTGACCTCGGTGCTCGGGATCTCCCTGGTCGGCATCATCACCGGCCACATCGGTCTGAGCCAGATCGGGAAGACCGGAGAAAAGGGACGGGGACTCGCGATTGCCGGCCTCATTGTCGGCTACGCCGGCCTGGCGGCTCAGCTCCTGGCCGTCGTCCTGCTGATCCCGTTGATGATCGCGATCGCGAACGACCCGACCCTGCTCAATACCTACTGACCCGGTGGCCACGGGCAGAAACCCTGCGCGTCGATGACCCGTGACCCGATATGCAATTAGCGACGCCACCCCGTTGTCCGGAAAGGAATGAATTCGCATGAGCGATTCCAACAACCCCAGCAACTCTGACGTGCCCCGCGTGCCTGACGTGCCCCAGGTGCCCGGCGTGCCGGAGGTGCCTGACGTGCCGCAGGTCCCCGATATCCCGCGCGACGAGCAGGGGGCGTCCGCCGCCCCGCCGGCGTACAACGGCCCGACCCCGTCGGCCTCCGTCCCGCCCGCCTACGGCGCCGCGACCCCGCCGCCCGGCTACGGCACCCCGGCGATGACCCAGGCGCCTGCCCATGGCGACGCGTATTCGTCGCCCTTCGGTGCGGTCGCCGCGAAGCAGCCGATTTTCAGCATCTTGGCGCTGGTCGCCGGCGTTATCGGCGTGCTCGGCTCGCCGATCGTGTTCCTCCCGATTGTGGGTGGCATCCTCGGACTGTTCATCCCCGCCGCCGCGGTCGTCCTGGGCTTCCTCGGTAAGTCGAAGGAGCCGCAGGCGAGGGGCTTCTGGCTGACCGGGCTGATCACGGGGTTCATCGGCGTCGGTCTGGCACTGGTCAGTATCGTGATCTGGTCTGTCTTCTTCGCCACCATCCCCAACTCGTCGTACTGAGCGGAAGATAGCAGCGGGGATGGTTGGGGAGGAACGGGACTGGTCCCGCAACGATGACTTCCGGGTCGACCTCACCCGGCCTCCGGCGCCCGCTCCGGGGGAGCTGGACTACGCGTCGACCATCACAGCCCCTACCGAATGGGTGCCGTACGTCTACACCGACAGCGAGCTGACCGCGCAGGCAGGCCAGGGCGGGCTGTCCATCGCATCGCTCGTCTTCGGGCTGCTGGGGCTGCTGATCGCGGTCTTCGGCGTCTGGGGTGCGGCGCTCTCCCTGGCCGCGGTCGTGCTGGCCGTGATGGCCCGCGTGACCGAGCGCCGTGCCGGCACCGCGTGGGCCTACGGGCTGTGGACCGGGCTGGCCGGGCTGGTCCTCGCGGTCGGGTGGGTGTCGATCGTCACACAGGTGCTGACGGTCGTGCCCGGCTGAGCCATGCTGTCCTTCGCCGCTGGCCTCAGTCGAGTGGCGGAATCCGCTCCACCAGCAGAGCCACCCGGTGGCCGGCGGCCCGGGTGAGCACGAGCGTCGCCGACTCGGGGCCCTTGAGCTTCAGTCGGGTGCGCAGGGTGGCCGGGTCGACGTCCACGCCGCGTTTCTTGATCTCGAGAGTGCCGATGCGGCGTTCTTGTAGGCCCAGCCGCAGCTTCTTCTCGTCGACCGGCAGCACCTCGAGCACCCGGAATGCGGTGGCGAAGGGCGTGCGTTGCAGGGTCTCGGAGGTGAAATACGCGATCCCCTCGCTCAGCATCGACGCGTCGAGCGACCGGGCCAGGTCCCCGATCAGACGGGCACGGATGATCGCGCCGTCCGGCTCGTACAGGTAGTCGCCCAGCACTCCCACCGGGGCATCCGTGCTGTCGTGGGGCGCGGTCAGTTCGTGGATCCCGGTCCGGCCGAGCAGCAGGGCGGAGCGACGGATGCCGGCGCGCGCCAGTGCTCCGAACCACAGCCCCATCTCCACGAGCTTGCCGTCCACGGAGACCCACTGCGACTCGGCTTCCGCGGGGATCAGCTCGCGGTCGTGGCCCGGCCCGAGCTTGACGCCGACGGGCATCCGCTCACTGAGACCGAAGACAAAATCGAGGTGCGGGGAGTAGTCCTCCGGCCGGGTCAGGCGCGAGGTGTTGGAGTGCCCGGCGGTGCGCCGGGCCGGGTCGAGCCAGGCGGCGTCGAAGCCGGCCAGGTCGACGTCTTCCGCGGACGAGTGCAGAACGCTCGCGTTCTCGAACGGAGCCAGGTTGTAGCTGGCGACGGTCGCGGTCACCTCGTCGGCGTCCACCCCCGTCACCGTGAGGTCCATGGCGGCCAGGGCCATGGCGTCGCCTCCGATGCCGCAGCCGAGGTCGACGACCCGGTTCAGGGACGCGCCCGCGAAGCGGCCGGCGTGCAGCGCCGCCACCCGCAGCCGGGTGGCCTGCTCGAGGCCGGCCTCCGTAAACAGCATGCGGCCGGCGAACTCGCCGAACTTGGGCACGGCCCTGGCTCGGAGCCGGGACTGGCTGAGCACCGCGGTGACCAGCTCGGGGCTGTGTCCGGCCTTGCGCAGTTCGCTCACCACCCGCACGACGTCGGCGGCCGCGTCGTACGGCGGCAACGAGTCCAGCAGGCGCAAACCGCCCGGCGATAACAGCTCGACGAGCTCTGAGCGTTCCATCGTGTAAACCTATCAACACGACGCATCTGGCACTCACGTTGCGTGAGTGCCAGATGCGCCCTAAACTCGTCTTGGCACTCTCGCTGTGAGTCTGCTAACTATGTCTTAGCTAAGAAAGAGGTCAACCGTGTCGGTCTCCATCAAGCCGCTCGAGGATCGCATCGTCATCAAGCAGGTCGACGCAGAGCAGACCACCGCATCAGGTCTGGTCATTCCTGACACCGCCAAGGAAAAGCCCCAGGAGGGCGAAGTTGTCGCAGTCGGCCCCGGCCGCATTGACGACAACGGCAACCGCATTCCACTCGACGTCGCCGTCGGCGACAAGGTGATCTACTCCAAGTACGGTGGAACCGAAGTCAAGTTCGGTGGTGAGGACCTCCTCGTCCTGTCGGCCCGCGACGTGCTCGCAGTCGTCGTTCGCTAGCCACACCCACGCAACGGTAGAATCCCGGATGGCCCTGGCCATCCGGGATTCGTCGTTAAGAAAGGTCCGCTGTGGCGCAAGACGCTCTTCCACCCGGGAAAATCCGCGCGGCCCGCCCGGCGCGGTCGGAGCAGAGCAAGGGACTGATCTACGCGGTCCTCGCCTACGCCCTCTGGGGCACGCTGCCGCTCTACTTTCTACTCCTCGCGCCCAGTGGTGCCTTCGAGATCGTGGCCTGGCGGGTTCTCTTCTCCCTGGTGTTCTGCGCACTGCTGATCACGGTCACGCGCAAGTGGAAGTCCTTCCTCGCGCTGCTGCGGAGGCCTCGCATCGTGTTCACCATGGGTCTGGCCGGCCTGCTGATCTTCGTCAACTGGCAGACCTACGTCTTCGCCGCCCTCAGCGGCCACGTGGTCGAGGCAGCCCTCGGCTACTTCATCAACCCGATCGTGACCGTGTTCCTCGGCGTCATTCTGCTGCGCGAGAGGCTGCGCCTGCTGCAGTGGGTGGCCGTGGGAATCAGCCTCGGGGCCGTCGTCGTGCTCACCGTCGGCTACGGCTCGCTGCCGTGGGTGTCGCTCATCCTCGCGTTCTCGTTCGGATTCTACGGATTGATCAAGAAAAGGGTCGGCCGCGACGTCGATGCCGTCGCCGGACTCACCCTCGAAACGGTCTGGCTCGCACCCATCGCCGTGGTGCAGCTGATCGTGGTGGCCTCTGTCTCCGGTCTCACCTTCGGAAGCGTGTCCATCTGGCATACCGTGGGGCTGCTGGCAGCAGGTGTTGTGACCGCTGTGCCGCTGTTGTTCTTCGCCGCCGCGGCCCGGCGCCTGCCTCTGACATACATGGGTCTGATCCAGTACTTCGCTCCGATCCTGCAGTTCCTGGTCGGCGTCTTCGTGCTGCTCGAGCCCATGCCGCCCGAGCGCTGGGTCGGTTTCGCACTGGTCTGGGTGGCGCTGGTCGTTCTCACGACCGACATGGTCCTCACCGGACGCGCGCCCCGGCGTGCGTCCCTTGAACCGGTCTGAGCCCCGCTACGCTCGGGGACGCACCTCGTATGTGAAAGGACACCGGATGCGCACTGCGTCGACTTCCCTGCCCGTCATCCTCGTCGGGGCGCTGGCCTGCGTGCTCCTGCTGTCCGGATGTAGGGCTGAGGTCGCGCCGCCCTCAGTCGAGCCCGCTGCCGCCGCGTCCGTCGTGGTGGCTCCGTCCGGTGACGGGACCGTGCGCCTCGGAACTCTGTTCCCCATGACGGGCCCGGCGGCGGCCAGTGGTGCGGCACAGGTGGCCGGCTCCGAACTGGCCGCCCGGGAGATCACCGAGCAGGGCCGAATTCTCGGGGCTCCGATCGAGATCATCCACCGCGACTCCGCCGTCGACCCGGCGACGTCGCTGACCGACTTGTTGGCTCGTGGCGTCGACGTCGTGCTGTGGGACGCCACCGTTCCGATGCCGGGCGATCTGGCGGCCGCCGTCGCGGCGGCGCCGGTGGTACTGCTGTGGCTCGGCGACTTCGCGAACGGAGGCACGCCGCTGGCCGCCAGTGACGGCTTCGCAGCGCGCCTGCGCACCCTCGATCCAGGGCTGGTCGACACTGCCGGCGGCGGTGAAGCCTATGACGGAGTCGTCTTGAGCGCCCTGGCCGCAGCACGGGCCGGAGACGACGGTGCGGCGTCGATCAGGCCCGCTCTCGACCAGGTCAGTACCGGGGCGTTCGCCTGCGCATCCTGGGGAGAATGTGCGGCCGCGCTGGCCGATGCGCAACAGATCGCTTATCAGGGCGTCACCGGCCGCCGATCGTAACGATTTGGTCTGCGTTACACGGATGTAACCCGGTTGCCTTGTTTCGCGCGATTCCTGTCAATAATGTGACAGAACGGCAGTCAATCGACCGCTGTCATTTCTCATTCCTAGTCCCAAGGAGCAACATGAGCGTATTCGCGAAGGCCTCGGCCTCCCGCTCAGTTCGGGCAGTCGTCACTGGAGTCGCCTTGGTCGGCGTCAGTGCACTTCTGCTCACCGGCTGCAGCAGCAACACCACTGAGCCGGCTGCATCGGAAGCCCCCGCCGCGAGCGGAGACGCCCAGGCCATCACGGCCGGCGACCGTGACCTGACCCTGAAGGTCGGCACCATCCTTCCCCAGAGTGGCGCCCTGGCCTTCCTCGGCCCGCCCGAAGAAGCCGGCGTCGCCCTGGCCGTCAAGGACATCAACGACGCGAACCTCGGATTGACCGTTGAGGCCATCTTCCGTGACTCCGGCGACACCACGACGGACACCGCGACCGGTTCGGTGACCGACCTTCTCTCGCAGAAGGTTTCCGCCATCATCGGCGCGGCATCCTCCGGCGTCTCCAAGACCGTGATCGACCAGATCACCGGCGCGGGCGTCGTGCAGTTCTCCCCGGCCAACACCTCGGCGGACTTCACGAAGTACGCCGACAAGGACCTCTACTGGCGCACCGCCCCGTCCGACCTGCTGCAGGGTGAAGTCCTGGGCACCCAGATCGCCGACGACGGCAACAGCACCCTCGGCCTGATCGTGCTCAACGACTCTTACGGCACCGGCCTGGCCGAGTCCACGACGACCGCCTTCGAGGCTGCGGGCGGCGAGGTTGTCGCCACGTCCCTGTTCAACGAGGGTGACTCCAACTTCGCCGCTCAGATCTCCGAAGTGACCGCCGCCAACCCCGACGCGATTGCCCTGATCACGTTCGACCAGGCCAAGGTCATCACCCCCGCACTGGTCGGCTCCGGCTTCCCCGGTGGCAACCTGTACTTCGTGGACGGCAACCTGTCCGACTACAGCAAGGACTTCGACGCCGGCATCATCACCGGTGCCAAGGGCACGCTGCCCGGCCTCGACGTAGGAACCCTCGGCGACTTCACCGATCGTCTCAAGGAGATCGACCCCACCCTGACCGACTTCAGCTACGCGGCAGAATCTTACGACGCCGTCATGCTCGTCGCGCTGGCCGCCTACGCGGCCAACGACGTCTCAGGTGAGGCCATCTCCAAGCACCTCCGCCAGGTCTCTGGGGGAACCGGCGACGGCACCACGGTCTCCGACTTCACCGCGGCGGCTAAAGCCCTCGCGGCCGGCGACCAGGTCGACTACGAGGGCTTCTCCGGCCCGGTCACGTTCGATGAGAACGGCGACCCGACCGAGGCAACCATCGGCGTCTACGAGTACCTCGAAGACAACACGTACAAGCGCATCAACTAGTCACGATTCGTCGCTGACCGGCATTCGATCTGGAAGGGCCCCGACTTCGGTCGGGGCCCTTCTTCGTGCGCCCGGTGACGGCCGTCACCCGGTGACGTCCCTCTCCCGGACACGATCGGCGTCACCGGACACGGAGCACCGGACACACGGAAGCGGCGCCCGAAGATCTCGGGCGCCGCTTCGTCGTGCGGGGCGTGCAGTCGGTGCTGGCGGCTCCGGCTAGTCGTCCTGGCCGAGGGTGCCGAGGTAGAGGCCGATCACCTTGGGATCGTTCAGCAGCTCGCGGCCGGTGCCCGTGTAGGCGTCACGGCCCTGGTCGAGCACGTAACCGCGGTCGCAGATCTGCAGGCACCGGCGCGCATTCTGCTCCACCATGATCGTGGTCACGCCGGCCTTGTTGATCTCCTTGACACGCAGGAACGCCTCGTCCTGGCGCACGGGGGAGAGGCCTGCGCTCGGCTCGTCGAGCAGCAGTACGTGCGGGCCCATCATCAGCGCCCGCGACATGGCCACCATCTGGCGTTCCCCGCCGGACAGCGATCCGGCGCGCTGCTGCAGACGCTTCCCGAGCTCCGGGAAGATCTCCGTGACGAACTCGAGGCGTTCGGTCAGGCCTTTCGGCTTCAGGAACATGCCCATCTCCAGGTTTTCCTGGATCGTGAGCGTGGGGAAGACGTTGTTCGTCTGGGGCACGAAACCGACGCCCTTGGCCACGAGCTTGTTCGCCTTGAGGTTGGTGATGTTCTCGCCGCGAAGCAGGATCTCACCCTCCCGGACCTTGACCTGGCCGAAGATCGACTTGAGCAGCGTGGACTTGCCGGCGCCGTTCGGGCCGATGATCCCGATCAGCTCGCCGTCGTAGGCGGTCAGGGAGCAGGCGTTGAGGATGTTGACGCCCGGCAGGTAGCCGGCCGTCACCGTCTTGACCTCGACGACGGGCTGCCCGGTGGGCGTGTAAGCCGGCGCGGCGGCGGGGCTGGTGTTCGTCAATCGAGCAACTCCTTAATGGCTTCCACATGTTCTGTTTCGGCGGCCGGATCCTCGCCGAGGTCCTCGTCGTGGTGCTGACCCAGGTAGGCGTCGATCACGGCGGGGTTACGCATCACCTCGTGCGGGTCGCCCTCGGCGACCACGCGGCCTTCGGCCATCACGATGACCCAGTCGGCGATGTGGCGCACCATATGCATGTCGTGTTCGACGAACAGAACCGTCATGCCCTCCGCCTTCAGGTTGAGGATGTGGTCCAGTAGCGACTGCGTCAGTGCCGGGTTCACCCCGGCCATCGGCTCGTCGAGCATCACCAGGCTCGGCTCGCTCATCAGCGCCCGTGCCATCTCGAGCAGCTTGCGCTGCCCGCCGGAGAGGCTTGCGGCGTAGTCATCCTTCTTGGTGTCGAGCTTGAACCGTTCGAGGATATCGAGGGCCTGCACCCTGTTCGCCTCCTCCTGTTTGGCCCAGAAGAAGGGGAAGATCGCCCGGAACAGGTTCTCGCCGGCCTGGCCCTTGGCGCCGAGCAGCATGTTGTCCATGACGGTCAGCAGGCCGAGCGCCTTGGTGAGCTGGAAAGTGCGCACCTGGCCCATCCGGGCCACCTTGAACGCGGGCATCCCCGACAGGGGGCGACCCTCGAAGGTCCACGACCCGGTGTCAGGCTTGTCGAAGCCCGTCAGCAGGTTGAACAGGGTGGTCTTGCCGGCTCCGTTGGGTCCGATCAGCGCCGTGATGGCGCCGCGCGGGATCTCGACGTGGTCGACGTCGACGGCCTTGAGACCGCCGAAGGTTCGACTCACGCCGTCGGCAACCAGGATCGGGTCGCGCTTCTTGCAGCCCGGTTCGGCCTCGCCGATGTGCAGGTCGGTCGACTTGACCGGCTTGTTGCTGGGAACGGTGTTATTTGACAAAGGCCAACTCCTTCTTGTTTCCGAAGATGCCTTGCGGTCTGAAGATGACTATAAGCATGATCGCCACTCCGACCAGGATGAAGCGCAGCTGGCCGGCCTGAATGCTGGTGATGAAAGGGATCCAGCCTGCCTCCACCGCTCGGGCGATGAACCCGGAGAAGAAGGAGAGCAGAACCCAGAAGACCATCGAGCCGATGACCGGCCCGAGAATCGTCGACGCGCCGCCGAGCAGGAGGATCGCGTAGATGAAGAACGTCAGGGACGTCTGATAATTCGAGGGCACCACCGCACGGGGAAGCACAAAGATCATTCCGGCGATCGTGCCGAACACGCCACCGAGAATCAGAGACTGCATCTTGTAGGAGTAGACGTTCTTGCCGAGCGCGCGCACAGCATCCTCGTCTTCACGGATTCCCTTGATCACGCGACCCCACGGGCTGCGCATGATCTGCCATGTGAACAGGCAGGCGAGGGCCACGATCGACCAGGCCACGATGCGCAGCCACCAGTCGTACTCGTTGTACTCGAAGGGGCCGAAGCCGTAGCGCCCCTCCGGGATCGGGTTGAGGCCGGCGAAACCGCCCTTGTAGCCGCTCAGGCCGTTCGCGGAACCCGTGATGGACTGGAACGTGTTCGTCGTGAACAGGAGGCGCACGATCTCGGCCGCCGCGATCGTCACGATCGCGAGGTAGTCCGCGCGCAGGCGGAGCGTCGGGATGCCCAGGACCAGGGCGAAAACGACGGATGCGCCGACCCCCACCAGCACGGCACCCCAGACGGGGAAACCGAAGCTGAGGGTGGAGATGGCGAACCCGTAGGCTCCGAGGGCCATGAAGCCGGCCTGGCCGAAGTTCAGGAGGCCGGTGTATCCGAAGTGGATCGCCAGCCCGAGAGCCGCGAGGGCGTAGGCGGCGGTGGTCGGGCTGATCAGCTCGACGGCTGCGTTGCTAAAGATTGCTCCCCAGTCGATCATCGGATGCCCTTCTAGCCAATTCTCTCTTTGCGACCCAGGATGCCTTGCGGCCGAAGCAGCAGCACCAGGATCAACACGACAAGTGCACCGACGTATTTAAGGTCGGAGGGAAGCAACAGCGTCGACAGTTCGACGAACAGGCCGACGATGATCGAACCGATCAGGGCGCCGAAAGCGGTGCCGAGACCGCCGAGGGTCACGGCCGCGAAGACGAGCAGCAGGATCTGGAAACCCATATCCCAGCTGACGCCCGGTCGGAAGTAGGCCCACAGAATTCCGCTGAGGCCGGCGAGGGCCCCACCGAGCACCCAGACGATCCGGATGACGCCGTCGACGTCGATCCCGCTGGCCGAGGCCAGGCTGGGATTGTCGGAGACCGCGCGGGTGGCCTTGCCGATGCGGGTGCGCAACAGGAAGTAGGAAACGGCCAACAGCACCACGATGCTGATGCCCATGCTGGCCACGTCGATCATCGAGAGCCGGATCGGACCCAGCTGCATGTCGGCGAGGCCGGATCCCGGAAGCTGGCTCGTTCCGCCGCCGACGAAGATCTGGAACAGGTAGCGCAGGGCGAGCGAGAGGCCGATGCTCACGATCATCAGTGGGATCAGACCGACGCCCTTGCGGCGCAGCGGCTTCCAGATCACCGCGTCCAGGCTCCAGCCGAAGCCCGCGCTCAGCGCGACGGCGATGATGATCGCCAGCCAGATCGGCAGGCCGAGCGTGACCGAGAAGAGGAGGGACATCAGCGCGCCGAAGGTGATCATCTCCGCATGCGCGAAGTTGCTCAGCCCGGTGGTGCCGAAGATCAGGGACAGCCCGATCGCGGCGAGGGCCAGGAGCAGACCGAAGTTCAGCCCGTTGACGAACCGATTGATGAACTGATCAAAGAAGCTCACCGTCGTGCGCGTGCCCTCACCGAGGAAGAAGTTGACCGACTTCACCTTCGTGAGCGCGAATTCCGCCTCGATCACGCTGCCGCCCTTAGCGACGACGACGCCCTCGGGGAGGGTCTCCTCATCGAGGGTGACGGTGTAGGCGGCCTTCTCGGGCACGCCGACCTTCCACTTGCCGTCGGCACCCGTTTCCACGGATGCTTCATAGCCGGCCCCCTCGACGGTGATCAGCACATTGTCGAGCGGTTTCTGGTCGAACTGCACATTGCCGGTGAGTACGAACTCGTACTCATCGGTTCCGACCTCGTCGGCATGAGCCGGACTGGCCGAGACGGTGGCGAATGTGGACATAGTCAGGGCTGCGAAGAGCAGGCCGAAAAAGATCACCAGCATTCTGGGTGAGAATCTGCGAACAGCTTCAGGGGAATTCACTGCACCTCCATGGCGGCACCGTTGGGTCTGTGACCGAGCGTGCCCCGGGTCTCACCCACCAACATCTTTGTTGACAGTAAGTGAAGATTATGTCGCATATGTTCCGACGACGGCCGACACTCCCTAGATTCTCTGCTGAGGAATGCGCAGAGCGCAACGTCGCTTAACATTGAGAAGCCGGTAATCGAGTTGGATGGCCGCGTTTTCTCCACTTTCCTGCATTGTTAAAAGGGGTTTCATGGATCAGCCAGATCCGTTCGGTTTCACCGGGCTTACGTACGACGACGTCCTTCTTCTTCCGGGGCACACCGACGTCATTCCCAGTGAAGCCGGGACAATGTCTCGGTTGACGCGCCGGATCAGCGTGGCCACGCCGCTGCTGTCCAGCGCGATGGACACCGTCACCGAGACCCGGATGGCCATCGCGATGGCCCGTGAGGGTGGCCTCGGCGTGCTGCACCGCAACCTCTCGATCGCGGACCAGGCCGAGCAGGTCGACCTCGTCAAACGCAGCGAATCCGGCATGATTACCAATCCGGTAACAACTTCGCCCGACGCCACCGTTGCGGAGGTCGACGCCCTCTGCGGGCAGTACCGGATCAGCGGTCTTCCCGTCGTCGACGCC
Source organism: Cryobacterium sp. TMT2-17-1 (assembly GCF_004402765.1). Lineage (NCBI taxonomy): Bacteria > Bacillati > Actinomycetota > Actinomycetes > Micrococcales > Microbacteriaceae > Cryobacterium > Cryobacterium sp. TMT2-17-1. The sequence continues at coordinate 5,417 of NZ_SOGC01000032.1, read as the reverse complement.
GACGGCGTGCTCGTGGGCATCATCACAAACCGGGACATGCGGTTCGTCTCCACCACCAAAAAGCACACGACCCGGGTGCGCGAGGTGATGACGACGGCACCGCTGATCACGGGCAAGGTCGGCATGGCCCCGATGGACGCCGTCGCCATCTTCGCCACCCACAAGATCGAGAAGCTTCCCCTCGTCGACGACCACGGCCGCCTGACGGGCCTGATCACGGTCAAGGACTTCGACAAGAGCGAGGAATACCCCTTCGCCACCAAGGACGATGCCGGACGACTGCGCGTCGGCGCGGCTATCGGCTTCTTCGGCGACGCCTGGCAGCGCGCCACCGCACTTCTCGAGGCAGGCGTCGACGTGCTCGTGGTCGACACCGCCAACGGCGACAGCGCCGGGGTGCTCGAGATCATCCGTCGCCTGAAGTCCGACCCTGCCTTCGAGGGGGTCGACGTGATCGGCGGCAACGTGGCCACCCGCTCCGGCGCCCAGGCCCTCATCGACGCCGGCGTCGACGCGATCAAGGTCGGGGTCGGCCCCGGCTCGATCTGCACCACCCGCATCGTCGCCGGCGTCGGCGTGCCGCAGATCACCGCCGTCTACCAGGCGTCGCTCGCGGCCCGGGAGACCGGCATCCCGGTCATCGCCGACGGCGGGCTGCAGTATTCCGGCGACATCGCCAAGGCACTGGTCGCCGGCGCGGACACCGTCATGCTCGGCTCCCTGCTCGCCGGCTGTGACGAGAGCCCCGGCGAGCTTGTCTTCGTCAACGGCAAGCAGTTCAAGACCTACCGCGGCATGGGCTCGCTCGGCGCGCTGCAGAGCCGCGGCACGAAGACCTCCTACTCCAAGGACCGCTACTTCCAGTCGGATGTCCCCTCCGACGACAAACTCATCCCGGAAGGCATCGAGGGCCAGGTCCCGTATCGCGGACCGGTGTCCGCCGTGGCCTACCAGCTGATCGGCGGCCTGCGCCAGTCCATGTTCTACGTGGGCGCGCGCACGATCGACGAGCTCAAACAGAAGGGTAAGTTCGTACGGATCACGTCCGCCGGGCTCAAGGAGTCGCACCCGCACGACGTGCAGATCGTGGTCGAGGCGCCCAACTACCGCCGCTGACAGTACTCGAGGGCGACTAGGCGGCCGCGGCCAGCCGGGAGACCGCTTCCGCGAGCACCTCAGGTGAACACCCGAAGTTGAGACGCGCGAAGCCCCGGCCCGGTTCGCCGAACATCGGGCCGGGGCTGAGCGCGACCCGGGCCTGCTCGAGTGCGACCAGCGCCGGGTCGTCACCCCAGCCGAGGCTCCGCAGGTCAAGCCAGGCCAGGTAGCCGGCCCCTGGCTGCCGGTAGCCGACCCCGGGCAGTTGCGCGTCGAGCAGCGCGGCGAGCTCGGCGCGCATCCGTTCGCCGGCGGTGACGAGAAGCGCGCATTTGAGGCCGGCCAGGTTCCAGGCCTTGCTCGCGCTCGTCACGCAGACGCCGTGGTCGGCGGCCTCGGTGGAGACCGTGAGGTAGGGCGTGAAAGCGGCGTCGGTGTAGGTCAGCGGGGCGTGGACCTCGTCGCTGACGACCGTGACGCCGTAATGGGCGGCGAGCTCGGACAGCGCCGTAAGGTCCTGGACGGTGTGCGGATGCCCGATCGGGTTGTGCGGGTTGCAGAGCAGCACGCAGCGCACGCCCGATCGGAAGGCGCGCTCGAGGCCGTCCAGGTCGAGGGTCCAGCCGGTCTGACCGGCGAGGAGTGGCACGGCGTGCGGCACCCCGCCGGCCTCGGGCACGAGGTCGGAGAACGGCGGGTAGACCGGGGGAGTGATCACAACCCGGTCGCCGGGCCTGATCAGCATTCGCAGGGTCTCCACGATGGCCGCGCTGACATCCGTCGTGGTGGTCACCTGCTCCGGGTCGACCTGCCAGCCCCAGCGGCGACCGGCGAACCCCGCGAAGGCCGCGCCAAGCCCGTTGACCGGTGCGACATACCCGGTGTCGCTGCGCCGCACCGCCGCTGTCAACGCGTCCCGGATAGGTTCGGCGAGCGGAAAGTCGGACTCGGCGACGAAGAGCGGCAGCACATCGGCGGGAAAACTGCGCCATTTCATGCTGGTGCGCTCGCGCAGGAAGGACAGAGGGTCGGCGGTGACGTCCATCACCTCAGGATGCACCCCGCGGCATCCGTCGTCGAGGAGCGCCGCGGCACCTAAACTGAAATCATGGAAATCGAGATCGGCCGCTCCAAGCGCGCCCGCCGCGTGTACGCCTTCGACGACATCGCGATTGTGCCCAGCCGGCGCACCCGCGACCCGGAGGATGTGTCGGTCGACTGGACCATCGACGCGTATCAATTCTCGATCCCGTTCCTCGCGGCGCCGATGGACTCCGTGGTCTCCCCGCAGACGGCCATCATGATGGGTCAGCTCGGCGGCGTCGGCGTACTCGACCTCGAGGGCCTCTGGACCCGCTATGACAACCCCGAGCCGCTCCTCGCCGAGATCCGCGAGCTGCCCGCCGACCGGGCCACCGCGCGCATGCAGGAGATGTACTCCGAGCCGATCAAGCCTGAGCTCGTCACCGCCCGCCTCGCGGAGATCCGCGCGGCCGGCGTGACTGTGGCCGGCGCCCTGTCGCCGCAGCGCACGCAGGAATTGTACGAGACCGTCGTCGCCGCCGGCGTCGACCTGTTCGTCATCCGCGGAACCACCGTTTCTGCCGAGCACGTCTCGCAGAACCAGGAACCCCTCAACCTCAAGAAGTTCATCTACGAACTCGACGTACCCGTGATCGTGGGCGGGGCGGCGACCTACACCGCGGCCCTGCACCTCATGCGCACGGGTGCGGCCGGCGTGCTCGTCGGATTCGGCGGCGGCGCGGCCTCGACCACGCGCGCCTCCCTCGGCATCCACGCGCCCATGGCCACGGCCGTGGCCGATGTCGCCGGTGCCCGTCGGGACTACATGGACGAGTCCGGTGGACGCTACGTGCACGTCATCGCTGACGGCGGCCTCAACACCTCCGGCGACATCGTCAAGGCCATCGCCTGCGGCGCCGACGCCGTCATGCTCGGCACCGCGCTGGCCCGGGCGACGGATGCCCCCGGCGGCGGCTTCCACTGGGGTGCCGAGGTGCACCACTCGAAGCTGCCCCGCGGCAAGCGGGTCGAGGTGGGCGCCCTGGCGCCGCTCGAGACCATCCTGTATGGCCCGACGCCGATCGCCGACGGCACCGCGAACCTCGTCGGCGCGCTGCGCCGGTCGATGGCGACCACCGGTTACTCCGACCTGAAGGAATTCCAGCGCGTCGAGGTGGTCGTCGCCCCGTACCGGGGGAATTAGACGGTTGTCGCGCCGCACCGAGTGAACTAGCGTCGGTATGAATTAGCGTCAGGTAAGCACCACACCATTGGAATGGGAGTGAGCACATGGCACCAGGTAATTCGGCGTCGCGATCCACGAAACTGGGTCCGGAGGAACGAGCTGCGGCCCTCGAACGGCTGAAGGGCAAAGAGCTCGACATCCTCGTGGTCGGCGGCGGCATCGTCGGCACCGGAGCCGCCCTGGACGCGGTCACCCGCGGCCTGAGCGTGGGAATCCTCGAGGCCAGGGACTGGGCGTCGGGAACGTCGAGCCGGTCGTCCAAGCTGGTGCACGGCGGCATCCGCTACCTGGAACAGGCCGACTTCCGGTTGGTGCGCGAGGCTCTGACGGAGCGTGGCCTGCTCCTGCAGCGCATCGCCCCGCACCTGGTGAAGCCGGTGCGGTTCCTGTACCCGCTCAGGAAGCGCGTCACCGAGCGCTTCTACGTGGGCGCCGGCATGCTCCTCTACGACCTGTTTTCATATACCGGCGGGCGCGCCCCCGGTGTGCCGCATCACCGCCACCTGTCCAAGCGGCAGGTGAAGGGGCTTCTGCCCAGCCTGAACACCGACACGATCGTCGGCGGCATCACCTACTACGACGGGCAGGTCGACGACGCGCTCTACGTGGCCTCGCTCGTGCGCACCGCGTCGTTCTACGGGGCGCACGCGGCCAGCCGGGTGCGGGTCGAAGGATTCATCAAGGTGGGTGAGCGGGTGGTCGGCGTGCACGCCCACGACCTGCAGACCGATGAACGGTTCGAGGTGCGGGCCCGGCAGGTCGTGAACGCCACCGGGGTCTGGACCGACGACACGCAGCGCATGGTCGGCGAACGCGGCACGTTCAAGGTGCGCGCGTCGAAAGGCATCCACCTGGTCGTGCCCCGGGACCGGTTCCAGTCGGCCATGGGGCTGCTGCTGCGCACCGAGAAGAGCGTCCTGTTCGTGATCCCCTGGGGACGACACTGGCTGATCGGCACGACCGACACGGACTGGCATCTGGACAAGGCGCACCCGGCCGCCACCGCCGCCGACATCGACTACCTGCTCGAACACGTGAACGCCGTGCTCCGGGTGCCGCTGACCCGGGAGGACGTCGAGGGAGTCTACGCCGGCCTGCGGCCGCTCCTGGCCGGGGAGTCGGAGAGCACCTCGAAGCTGTCCCGCGAACACCTCGTCGGACACTCCGTGCCCGGCCTGGTGGTGATCGCGGGCGGAAAGTGGACCACGTACCGGGTGATGGCGAAGGATGCGATCGATGCGGCCGTCGACGCCTTCGACGAACGGGTCCCGGCCTCCACCACGGCGGAGATCCCGCTGCTCGGCGCCGAGGGCTATCAGGCCGCCTGGAACAAGCGCGGCCGGATCGCGCGGGCGTTCGGCCTGCACACCGTCCGCGTCGAGCACCTGCTGAACCGCTACGGCACCCTGACCGACGAGCTTCTCGACCTGATCCGCAAGACCCCGTCACTGGCGGACCCGCTGCCGGGGGCCGACGACTACATCGAGGCGGAGGTCGTGTACGCGGCCACGCATATGGGCGCCCTGCACCTCGAGGACGTGCTGGCTCGCCGCACTCGCATCTCGATCGAGGCCTGGGACCGCGGCGTCTCGGCGGCGCCCGTGGCCGCGCGGCTGATGGCCGGGGTGCTCGGCTGGGACGAAGCCCGGGAGACGCGCGAAGTGGGCACCTACCTCAAGCGGGTGGCGGCGGAACGCGCGTCGCAGCAGCAGCCCGACGACGAGTCCGCCGACCGCGTGCGGCTCGAGGCTCCGGACATCGCCGCCACGAAATAGGAGCGAGCCTCTCCTGCCGCCACCCTCGCCCGGCGTCCACTCCCTGCCTCCGCTTGTCCGCTCGCACCCCGCCGGTGCGTGAACGAATTCGACGGAGATTCTGCCCTGTGGGGCCTGAAAAATACCCGACAGCGCCGTTCAGGGCCAAATCTCCGTCGAATTGGTGAGAGCAGTGGGCGGCGCGGCGGCGCGGCGGCGGGCCGCGGGGCCGCGGGGCCGCGGGGCTGGCGGCGCGACAGCGGGCGGGAGGCACGCAAACTCGCTCCGGTAGACTG
>NZ_SOGC01000006.1:0-22923 GCF_004402765.1 Cryobacterium sp. TMT2-17-1 | reverse complement strand
TGAGGGCCTCCGTTGCATCGTGTTGAGTGTGGTAACCCAATCGATACCGGAGGTCCTCACCTTTTTAGCTCACGCCACGCTCACAACCTGTGTGGGAACAACACCTAGCTCACGACGTCACCGTTCGGATACTCGTTCGTCAAGTCGACGCCACCATAGCTATCGACCACGGCGACAATGTCGACCTCGAGACCGAGCTCCTCCTTGACTCCCCTGCGTAAAGCGGATCCGCATCACCGACGACTCCTCCGGTGCCGGCGTAACCTTCGATTCTGCAACTGGCCTCGTGACCAACAACTGACCCGCGATAAACAAAAGCGAACCTTGGGGAGCAGCCCGGGGCCACTCCGCCCACAGTTACGTCGGGAGACAGGCCCCAGCTTTTTGCCGTGTAGGAGCTCCGGATGTCCCCTGAGAGGTCGCTCAGTCGTAATTCGTTCATGGCCGCTGTGAGATCAGTAACCTGCATACCTGATCGGTATTGGACCCGGCATTTGGATACTCGCGCTAATACATTGCATCCTCCGTGCCTGCAGAGGCAAGAACCGCTCTCAGCCTGCAACCCACCGTCCTCGTGACGGGAGAAATCGATGAACCCGAGTACCTTTGAGGAGCGGCTGAATGGTTCGGCGGCGTGCTCGGGGGAGGACACGTGGTGGTGGATCCGGTCGCTGCAAACGAGGCAAAGCTCAGCATTGAAATGAGTGATAGCGGGCTTCTCCATCTGCGCTGGCTGCCCGGGGTCCACGTTCAGGTCGAGGACGCTCGGGCCGCGATGGCGAAAGTCAACGAGGTCTGCCAGCAGGAAGAGCATCCCATGCTCGTCGATATGGCAGCGGTCGGTTCGGTTAGCCGTGAGGCCAGGGCTGTTTGGTCCATTCCCTGCAGCGCCTCACGCATTGCTCTATTAGGCGAATCGCCTGTAGATCGGGTCCTGGCGAACTTCTTCCTCGGTGTGCACGTCCCGCCTTGTCCGACTCGTTTTTTTACATCGCGCAGCGAGGCCTTGGACTGGCTTAGTGCCCGTGCATGAGCGCCGGGAAGTGCTGCCTGCCGCGATGAGGGCCACACCGGGCGTCTGTCCTTTGAGCGGGGAACCGGCGGTGGCGGTGCCCGACACGTTCCGGCCAACCGGCAGGGTTACTGACCGCCCGTCGGGCTGGCAGGCGCCTTCGGGTGGGTACTCCTCTTGGTGGAGTATCGATAGTGGGCCCACATCGGAGGTCGCTGGTGACCGCAGGATTCAGCGCGTGACAGATCGATTCAGGGCGACCCCGGGGCAGTTGCCAGTTCTTCGGCCGGGGTCTGCAAAGGGCCAGACTTCCCGTCGTGGATTGCACCTTTGGACGATATGAGCTCGGGAAAGGCCGCTGAGGACCCGCGCCTGCAGCAGTTGGTGGAGGGCATTGTCCGGTTGGCTGCCGGTGAGCTAGACACACGCATGAAAACTTCGGAACGTAGGGATGACATCGATGCTGTCATCACGGGTGTCAACCTGCTCGCGGAGGAACTTGACCATATTTACTCGGATCTGGAACGGCGGGTTGCCGACCGTACGGCCATGTTAGGGCGAGCGCAGGCTGAGCTGGAGCAGATGGCCAAGACGGATGCCTTAACAGGCCTTGCGAATAGGACCCTGCTCAACGAGCGGATCCAGGAGGCAATCCTGGCCAGTGCGGACAGCGGGAAAGCCCCGGCCGTGCTGGTGCTGGATCTGGATTCTTTCAAGGCCATAAATGACACTCTGGGCCATGGTGCCGGTGACGCAGTGCTGGTCGAGGTTGCCAAGCGTCTCCGGTCCGCCGTCAGGGCCGCCGATACAGTGGCCCGTCTGGGTGGGGATGAATTTGCCATCGTCATCACCGAGGCCACGGAAGAGGAGATCCTGCAAATTGCGCACCGGGCATCCGAGCAACTGCAGGACAGCGTGCGTGTCGGAACCGAAACGGTCTGGGCAATGGCCAGCATCGGGGTTTGCATCGGCACGCCGGGGTATCCGGCCGAGGCGCTGATGCGCGATGCTGACATCGCCATGTATCAGGCGAAGGAGCAGGGTCGCAACAACGTCCAGCTCTTCCACCCCGATATGCTCGACGCTGTCCGGGAACGCTCGCGCATAACCGCCGAACTACGCAGCGCTGTTGCCGGCGGCGAACTGGCACTGCGGTACCAGCCGGTGGTCGAATTGGCCTCCGGCAGGGTCATAGGCATCGAAGCCCTCCTTCGGTGGCATCATCCCGTGCGCGGAATTATTATGCCGGACAGCTTCATCCGCATCGCGGAAGAGACCGGCCTGATCCTAGAGCTGGGGCGGTGGGTGCTGCATGAAGGAGTCGCCCAGATGAGACGCTGGAGCGAAACCGCACCTGACCTGACGGACTTCCGTCTGCACATCAATCTTTCCGCCGCCGAACTGCTTCGCAGTGATCTGCTGGAGGATATCAGGGATACGCTGGACCGGAATCACGTGGCTCCGCGGCGTTTGGTTTTGGAGATCACCGAGACCGTGTTGATGTCTAGGGGAACGGCGGAAGAACAGGTCTTCAGCGGGCTGCGGGACATGGGCGTGGGGCTGCAAATTGACGACTTCGGTACCGGCTATTCGTCCATCAGCTATCTCCGGTCGCTTCCCGCGGACACGGTGAAGGTCGACCAATCCCTGATTCAGGACATGGGCTCGGACCCGCAGCAGCTGAAATTCATTGCTGCCATTCTTCAGCTGATTTCCTCTGTGGGACTGAAAGCGATCGTGGAAGGCATCGAAACCGCCGAGCAGGCGATCCAGTTGCAGGCCATGGGTTGCCTTTACGGGCAAGGCTATTACTACAGCTACCCGCTGCCGCCCGCGAAGGTACTGGATCAGCTCCGGAGCCTCGCGCAGCGTCGGTAGAGTTAGGGCATGTCAAAGCTTTGGGAACAGATGCTGCTTGTCCCAACAGTAGTACGCCTCACTTCCCGGGTACCGAGAGACCCGGCGGCCGCGTGGGATGGGTATTGGCGCGGAATCCACACCACCGGCCGTTCCGGAGACGTGCTGTGGGACTCCGGATCCCGGACCGAGCATGCGCAGTACTCCGACGCCGTCGTAGCCCACTTTGATCCGGCTCTTCCGGTGATTGACGTCGGGTGTGGTAACGGGACCTACACCCGCTGGCTTGCTGGTCTTTTTCCAAGCGTGCTCGGCATCGATGTTTCAACCGGCGCGGTCGAGTTGGCGAGGAGGGAAGCTGAAGGCGTCCAGAACGCCGACTTCATGGTCATGGATGCTGCGGGAGTAGGAGCGGGAGAGCACCTGTTGGAGCGGATGGGGCCTGCCAACGTTTTTGTCCGCGGAGTCTTTCACGTCCTGAAACCCGACAAACAGTCCAGCTTAGCTGCCAACCTGCGAACCGTCATCGGGCGCAGCGGCCGGGTGTTCCTCGCCGAAACCAACTTCCAAGGAAACAGCCTCGCCTACCTGCAGCAGCTGGGTGCCACGCCGCGAAGCATACCCCGGCAGTTGCAGAGCGCCCTGGAAAACCTGCCCCGCCCCGGGCGTTTCGGCGCCCAGGAACGGCACAGCACATTTTCGGATTCGGACTGGCAGTTGATCGCGGACGGGCCGGTGAACATCGAAGTGGTCCCGATGAAATCCACCGGTCTTTCGCAGCAGATTCCGGGATATTTCGCTCTTCTGGCCGGCAAATAAATCCAGCGAACATCCGCCCTGAGCGTCAAACGGCGGACTTGCTCTGAGGTACTGGCCCTGACACGTAGGAACAGCCGTTTCTCCGAACCCCGCTCACGTCGAGGGTCTCTCGCGTTACGTGGTGAAATGAAACCGCCAACGGACGCGGGCGACAAGACCCACCGATCGTCAGTCCGGGTTCTGGTCGACGCTGGCGGTCGGAGTCAGGTCGACTAAACTCACCGGCTCTACTTTTGCATGGGTCACGTCCGCCGGCGGCGCGACCGGAGAGTTCCGAAGCGAATCGCGGTCCGCCTCGCCATAGCCAACGATCTCGACTGTGACGGAGTCAAAGGTAAAGCTCAGTGCCCGCAGGGGGGTTCTGCGACGTGATGTAGAACGACCCTGGCCACGCGAGGCCACCGATCGGCGGCCCATCAGGATCGGGGTTAGCGAGAGTGACGCCAAACTCGGCGGCTAAGTCACGGCCGACATGGAACGGGAGCCCGACAGCATCCGGCACAGTCACGCGAGCCGCCAACAGCTCAGTCATAGCAACAAGCTACTCGCGGCCCGCCATGAAAACACCCCGCACCAGATCCGCGACCGTTGCATCGGTGGAACCGTCGCCGGGACGTGGTTCCGTGGGGACGGTTCAGCTGGTGGGCTGTCCTGCTCGCCAGTTGCGTGCATGGGTCAGTATCTGCTGGATGACTGCACTCTTGGCATCGGCGTAGTGGTTCGTATCGCTCCATGTGTTCTCCGCGAGCGTCCGCTTCGTGGATTCGTAGAGTGCACGGTCTGCAGCGCTGACCCGGAGCCAGTCGCGGAGGTCGAGGTAGTCGATTTGCTCAGCGGACTTTGGCGGAAGAACGTGCACGTGGAAGTCCAGCTCCGCCGTGCGGAGCATCCGGTGGCCGTATTCTCGGACACGGAGCTGCAACCCGATGGATTCCATTGGCACAAGGTAGGACTCCTCGTCGTCAATGTTGGCCACGACAAGCAGCATGTCGATCACCGGTTTCGCAGCCAGTCCAGGGACTGAGGTCGAACCGATGTGTTCGACCGACAGCGCAGCTGGGCCCAGGGAGTCCTGGATCTTTTGAGCCATGGAAGCTGCTTTTGAGGGCCATGTGTCGTCGTGATCGACGATGACGATCGCACGTTGCTCACGACCACCGATCAGGATGGTGTCGAATTCCGTGTCTCTTGCCTGGTCCATCCAGCGAGTCTGGCACGACAGACTCGGCCGTCCAGGCCAGACGGAAGTCCCTCAGCAGCGGAACCGTGACCGCGTCAAGCAGTCACCAAGTGAAACGTCGCTACGTCCACGACATCGTGGCCTTCGAGGTCCGGGTAGTGCGTGCGCAGTGCTCCGCGAAGAGCGTCAGCGTCGGGGAGGTCTTCCTGGCGAGCGTCGTCGTTGCTCAGGTGATCGAAGCGGCGTGATTCGATGCTCTCGATCTTGGCGTTGAGCCGCCGAATGGTGTCTCCGTCGTCGAATACAAGCACTGCCGATCCAGTCTGGATGGGATCGTGGTGGCGGATCGTGATTGTCTTCTGACCCGAAGCAATGCTGTCGTAGTAGCGAGGGTTGAAGTAGACGATTCTGGGGCCGAATGCGGGCTCCGGTGCCGAGTAGCTGCGGGGTAGTAGATCGCGTAGGGGTTCCGCGGTCACGTCGCCACCGGGGAGGGGCAGGATGACTGCCACATCGGGGTGAAGATCGAGCAAGACCTGTCGGCACCGTCCGCACGGAGCGAGCACACCACGGTCACGGTCACCGACCGCGACGATGGTGACGAGGGGGCCGGCGAGGGCCTGCGCGGCGGCTGCAATGACGACGAGTTCGGCGCATGGCCCACCCGTGAAGTGAAAAACGTTCACGCCCGTGTGGACATTGCCCTGGGTATCCATGGCCGCCGAGGCGACCGTGTGCGTGTCATCGTCTGGCAGTGATCGCACTATCGCTTCGGCGGCAGTCACGAGACGACGTTCGTTGTTTTCCAGCACGGGCCCAGTCTCGCATCGACACCGGCCCCCGACTCGCTCTGCGGACTCAAACGAGTTTCCGAATTGGGAACCCTGAGGGCGTACGGCAGTCGTTACGGTTCCGATCCAGTGCCCGTATGGCCGTCCAAGGCTCTGCTAGCTTGGCCTCGGCTCTCTGGGCCGGCCGGCAGGTGGGAACCGGTCCCTCAGGGATTAGGTCAGCACCTGTTTGAAGAGCGCTGGGTACTCATCATCAGCTAGGTCCAAAGACGTCGCCTCGTCCAAACTGAACCAGCCGAAAGCGTCGTGTTCATCGGGCGCCGCATTGACGGTGTCGCCGTCCCACCCGTTGACCCTCCACACCTCCAGGAGGACGTCCGCTATTCGACGCGTTGGCAAAGCGTTATCCACGGTGTCACGGACGTGCCCGGTGTTCCGGTCTGGTGCGGCGGGGTGCTCGAACCGGGCATCGGCCGGGCAACAAATATCGCCCTTGTACTGGCCGGCGTCGCGGCATCCATCACCCAAATCGGGTTCCACCGCGTGGCGGTGTTTGAACCGGGCATCCGTGCATCGGATGTCCGCAGGCCTGGGTGCAGACATGTCCAGACTCTGGATGATCCGTCCAATGAAACCGCTCTGACTCGCCACTAGATTCGAGGAAACCCGAACATCATCTGAACCGAGTCAACGGAGCACGAGTGCAGAATCAGTTCGAAGACAGCCGGAGTCCAACCTCGAAGCCGCTCGCCGGGATCCTGGTCGCGGACTTCTCCCGGGTACTGGCCGGTCCGCTGGCCACCGTGACGCTGGCCGACCTGGGAGCACGGGTGGTCAAGGTGGAGAGGCCGGGCAGCGGTGACGACACCCGCAGCTGGGGTCCGCCGTTCTCCGCCACGGGGGCCACCTATTTCGAGAGCGTGAACCGCAACAAGGAATCCCTCTGCCTCGACCTCACCGACGACGCCGACCTCGCCGTCGCGCGCGCTCTCGCCCTCAGGGCCGACGTGGTGGTCGAGAACTTCAAGCCAGGCGGGATGGACCGGCTCGGCCTGGGCTATGAGAGCCTCAAGGAAGAGAACCCCGGCCTCATCTACGCCTCGATCACCGGTTTCGGCAGCGGCGGTGGGGCCGACCTGCTCGGTTACGACTTCATGGTCCAGGCGCTGGGCGGGCTGATGAGCGTCACGGGGGACGAGAGTGGCCCGATGAAAGCGGGCGTCGCTCTCGTAGATGTGCTCACCGCGAAAGACACGACCATCGGCGTGCTCGCCGCCCTGACGGCCCGAGCGAGCACCGGCCTCGGTGCCCGGCTGGAAATGAACCTGCTGTCGAGCCTGCAGGGGGCGCTCGCCAACCAGGCGCAGGCGTACCTCGGCGCGGGCGTGGTTCCCGGAAGAATGGGCAACCGGCATCCGTCGATCGTGCCGTACCAGCTGCTTGCCTGCGCGGACGGACCACTGGCCGTGGCCTGCGGTAACGACGGCCAGTTCGCCAAGCTCGCCCGGGTGCTCGGCGACGAGCGACTCGCAACCGACCCGCGGTTCTCGACCAACTCGGCCCGTGTGCACCACCGTGAGGAACTCGTGCTCCTCCTGGAAGCGCGCCTCGCGGAGGCTCCGGCGCTGTCTTGGCAGAACCGGCTCACGGATGCCGGCGTACCGGCCGGGCAGGTTGCCACCATCGCCGAGGGCATCGAGCTCGCCGAATCACTGGGCCTGGAGCCGACGATCGAGGTGCAGGACGCCTCGGGTGCCACCATGGGCCGCCAGATTCGGCACCCCGTCAGCTGGACGCCGCCGCTGGCCCCGCGCACGAGCGCGCCGCCGGCCCTCGGCGAGCACAACGACTCCATTCGCACCTGGCTCACCGGCGCTGCGGTTCTCGTCGCACCCCGGGGCTAAGCAGGCTGAACCGGCTGCGTGGTGACGCCGCGCAGCGCCAGCCACAGGTTCGCCGCCACATCGGGATCGTCGAGGTCCGCGTCGATCAGTCGGGAGGCGATCTCGATCCGGTGCCGCAGCGAATTGCGGTGCAGCTGCAGATCCCGAGCGGTCGTCTCCCACTGGCCGCGATGGCGCAGGTAGCAGCGCACGGTATCCACGAGATCCGCCCTGGTGTAGCCCTTGAGCGCTTCGACCCAGGAATCGGCCAGCGGGTCGAGAACGTTCTCCATCTGTACCAGTTGTCCCGGCGCTGCCCGCCGGCAGGCCCGGCCCACCTCAACCACGATGCCAGAGACCTGGGACGGCAGCACCGGACCGCTCATCGCGGCCCCTAGTCGGTCGGGAGCGACACCCGGCAGTCGCCTCGGCACAGGCGCCGGATGCTCCAGTTTCACCGTCTTGGCCGATGCAGCTGCGCCGCCAGCGACGTCTGGAGCGACGTGCGGCACGTCCAGGACCACGTAACTGAGTCCGTCGAAGATACACCGCAGGCTCGAGCGCCGGATGCTTTGCCGCAGCTCCGCGGCATCCTCCCGCGTCGCCATCGCGGCTACCGCATCGGCGAGCTCCTCGGTAGAGAGTAGGTCCACCTGCTCGCCGGTGACGGCCAGGACCCGCACCCGGTCCGTCACCGGGGGCAGTCCCAACTCCGCCGCAGCAAGGCGCGCGGCGTCGACGTAGCCGTGCAGGAGCAGGGTAGTGGCGGTTCCGCCCAGGATCGCGTTGGCCCGGCGCATTTCCCAGTCCTGCTGCGCCGTGATCGACAGCAGCATGCAGCCGGTCAGCATGAGCTGCCGGTCCGCGGGGCGGAGCGCCCGCCCGGCTCCGACCGCCAGGAACCCGGCGGTTCGCCGGCCAGACACGATGGAGTACTCGACGACATCCGTTCCCAGCAGCGGGAAGGTCGCTGCGGCGTGCGTGCCGGCCAGGTTCAGCCGGGCCGTCTCCTCTCGGAGCTTCGGCAGCACCCGGCTCTCGGTCGTTGGCCAGAGGGACTCCGGCGTGCCGTCGGCCGGCAGGTACGCGGCCCAGCCGCCCAGCGCTTCGGCCAGGACCTTCACCACGGATGCTGCCGCTCCCGGCCGCGTGGCGGCGCGCGCGAGCGAGGTCTGCAGCCCCAGGTTCGCTGCAAAATCGGCCTGTTCGGTGCGGCCCACGATGTCCCAGTACGCCCGGGAAACCTGCAGGAAGGGGGTTCCGTCCGGAACGATCAGCAGCGCCAGCCCCGCCTCGCGGCACGCGGCGGCGAGGTGCGGCGGAACGTGGTCGGTGCCCGCGCCGAGGCCCAGCCCGAGGGCTGACACCCCGTGGTCGACGAGCCGCCGCACGTATCGGCGTACATGCTCGTCGGTTCCGGCCAACGGGATTCCCGTGGTCAGCAGTAGTTCGCCGCCGCCCAGGTACGGAGTCGGGTCGGTCAGCTCGGAGATGTGGACTCCCGTGAGGTTGCGGCGGGTCGGTCGCCCGCCACCGTCTGACTGGAGGTCGCTGCCGAGCTGATCCTGCAGTTGGGTGAGGCTGATCGTCACCATGGGGTTCCTTTTCGACTCTGAAAGGCCAATATCTTGGATATTCTAGCCACGCCGCCCGGCCTTCTTAGACGTTTTATACGATGTCAAGCGGCGTGGCCTGCCCTACCTTTAGTCGATGGACACAGCGACCGTTCCCCAGACCCGACTCCTCCGGACGGCTATCCCGGGCCCTCGGTCCAATGCGCTGCAGGCCGAGCGGATGCGACAGGTCTCCAGCGGGTTCGGGACCGCGCTGCCGGTGTTCATCGAACGGGCCGAGGGCGGCATCCTGCAGGACGTCGACGGCAACCGCATCATCGACTTCGCCTCGGGTATCGCGGTCACCAGCGTCGGAGCCGCCAATCCGCTCGTGCAGGCGCGCGTCAGCGCGCAGCTTGCCCGCTTCACGCATACCTGTTTCATGGTCACCGAGTACGAGTCGTTCACGGCGGTCTGCGCCTGGCTGAACGCCCACACGCCCGGCGACTTCGAGAAGCGCACGGCGCTGTTCTCCACTGGTTCCGAGGCTGTGGAGAACGCCATCAAGATCGCCCGGGCCGCAACCGGCCGGGCCAGGGTCTTGGTCTTCGACGACGCCTATCACGGCCGGTCCCTGCTGACTATGGCCATGACCGCCAAGGAGAAGCCCTACAAGATCACTTTTGGGCCGTTCCCCACCGAGATCGTGCGTGCGCCGATGGCGGCTCCGCTGCGATGGCCGAGCGGCGCGGAGAACGCCACCGCCGAGGCGGTCGCCGGGGTCGAGGCTGTTCTGGCCGAGCACGGTCCCGAGACCTTCGCCGCCATGGTGATCGAGCCCATCCAGGGCGAGGGCGGCTTCATCGTGCCGGCTCCCGGTTTCCTGGCCGGGCTCCGCGACATCGCGGCCCGGCACGGGATCGTGTTCGTGCTCGACGAGGTGCAGGCCGGCATGGGCCGCACCGGCACGATGTTCGCCAGCGAGCACGAGGGCGTTGCCGCGGACCTCCTTGTCACGGGCAAGGCGCTCGGCGGAGGACTGCCTCTGACAGCCGTGACCGGCCGCGTCGAACTGATGAACGCCGTGCACACCGGGGGACTCGGCGGCACCTACGCCGGCAATCCGCTGGCCTGCGCGGCCGCGCTCGGCGTCTTCGAGGCGTTCGAGAACGGCGACCTGCTCGCCGGGGCACTGCGAATCGAGAGCACGGCCCGCCGCTTCCTGGAGCCGCTCGTGGCGGAGGATTCCCCCATCGTCGACTTCCGTGGCCGCGGCGCCATGCTCGCAATCGAATTCGCCGACTCCGGGACCCTCGAACCACGCCCCGAGCTCGCCGCCGCCGTTGCCGCCCGCTGTCACCAACAGGGGGTGCTCGTGCTCGTCTGCGGCACATACGGCAACGTCATCCGTCTGCTGCCCCCGCTCGTTATTGAACAGGATCTACTCGAAGACGGGCTCGCCGTGCTCCGGACAGCCGTCGAGACCATCTATGCCGAATCGACCGTCGGCGCTGCGGTGGTGCACGCGTGACCGAAACATTCGCACCGGCCGTCGACTCGGCCGTTGACCCGAGCTACGACCCCCGCACGGGCGCGCAGCACGGAAGCGTCTCTCACACTGCCCCGGAGCAGGTCGCCGAGATCCTGCGGCGGGCGCAGGGCGCGGCATCCCAGCTCGCCGACACCAGCCCCGCGACCCGGCAGGGCTGGCTGACCACGATTGCGGAATCCCTCCGAACCCACGAAGACGAACTCGTTCAGCTCGCCGGAGAGGAGACCGGCCTCGGCGCGGACCGGCTGCGCGGTGAACTCGCCAAGTGCGCCACCAGCACCGATTTCTACGGCGCGGTCGCGGCCGAGGGCAGCTACCTGGGTGCCAGCACCGAAGTCATCGGCGGCGACTCCACGCTGTCCCGCTGGAACATCCCCCTCGGCCCGGTCGCGGTGTTCGGGGCGAGTAACTTCCCGTTCGGGTTCGGCGTGATCGGCCACGACGTGGCGTCTGCGCTCGGCGCCGGCTGCCCCGTCATCGTCAAGGCTCACCCGGCCCACCCGCGACTCAGCGTGCGACTGGCGGAGCTGGTCTCCAACGCGCTCAACCGGGCCGGTGCCCCGGCAGGCAGCTACGCGCTCGTCGTCGGCTTCGACGCGGGCCTCCAGCTCGTCGACGCCTCCGAGGTCACGGCGGTAGCGTTCACCGGCAGTCAGGGCGGCGGGATGGCTCTCGTGCAGCGCGCCGCCGCGCGCGGCGTGCCGGTCTTTGCCGAAATGGGAACCGTGAACCCGGTCTTCGTCACGACGGATGCCGCGGCCGACACCGCGGGGATCGCAGCTGGCTTTGTCGGCTCCTTCACCCTCGGTGCCGGCCAGTTCTGCACCAAACCCGGGCTGCTCTTCGCCCCCGCGGGAGCCGGAATCTTCGAGGAAGTGCTGGCCCAGCTGTCGCAGGCCCCGCGGGCCCCGCTGCTGACCGCCGGCATCGCGTGCGGCTATCGGGCCGGTGTGGCGCAACTCATCGAGGCCGCCGATGTCGCGGGAAACGTCACGCCGACGGTCGTCACCGGGGAAACGCCGACCGACCCCGCTGACGGCTACGTGGCCGCCCCGCAGGCCGTCCTGGTGCGGCTGGAGGACCTTCACCCCGGCTCACGCCTGCTGGGAGAGTGCTTCGGCCCGGTCGCTCTGGTCTGCGAATACGAGGATGCCGGGGCTGCACTGGATGCTCTGACGCGCCTGCAGCCAAGCCTGGTCGCATCTGTCTTCACCAGCGGCCCGGGCGACCCGGAGTCGGCGGAGGTCGTGCGGCGGCTGCTTGTGCAGGTGGGCCGGGTCGCGCTGAATGCGTGGCCGACCGGAGTGGCCACCAGCTGGTCCATGCAGCACGGCGGGCCGTGGCCGGCCACGTCCCGGTCCGACGCGACGAGCGTTGGAGCGGGCGCGCTGGGCCGATTCGTGCGACCGGTCGCGGTGCAGAATGCCGAACCCGCGCACCTTTCGGATGCCCTCCACCCTGACAACCCCTGGCGAGTTCCTCGGCGCATCGACGGGCGACTGACGCTCCCCACCCTCTGACTTCCGGTTCAACCTAACGAAAGCGAAACCATGACTGACCTCGCATCCCGCATCGACCTGACCTTGACAACAGCTCCCGCCGGTATCGTTGCCTCGCCTCTGATCGACACCTCGGATCTCATCGACATCGAGTCCCTGCTCACCGCCGAGGAGGTCAAGCTGCGCGATTCGGTTCGGGCCTTCGTTGATTCCACCATCAGGCCCAACATCGCCAGCTGGTACGAGAACGGGGTCTTCCCTCTCGAAATCGTGCCCCAGATGGCGAAGCTCGGCCTGCTAGGAATGCACCTGAAGGGTTACGGCTGCCCGGGCCGCAGCAGTGTCGAGTACGGTCTGGCTGCCCTGGAGCTCGAGGCCGGGGACTCGGGCCTCCGAACCTTCGTGAGTGTGCAGGGGTCCCTCGCCATGAGCGCCATCCACAAGCACGGCTCGGAAGAGCAGAAGAACGAGTGGCTGCCGAAGATGGCGGCCGGCGAGGCGATCGGATGCTTCGGGCTGACCGAGCCGAACTCGGGCTCCGACCCCAGCAGCATGACTACGTTCGCCCGCCGCGATGGAGACGACTGGGTGATCACCGGCACGAAGCGGTGGATCGGGCTCGCCGCCGTCGCCCAGGTCGCCGTGATCTGGGCGATGACCGACGACGGGGTGCGCGGCTTCGTCGTGCCCACCGAGACCGCCGGCTTCACGGCCACGGTGATCGGACCGAAACTCTCCATGCGGGCGTCCATCCAGTGCGAGATCGACCTGGACAACGTGCGCCTGCCTGTCTCGGCGATGCTGCCGAAGGCCAAGGGGCTGAGCGGCCCGTTCTCCTGCCTGAATGAGGCACGGTACGGCATCATCTGGGGTGTCATGGGCGCGGCGCGCGACAGCTACCTCACCGCCCTGGCTTACGCCGGTGAGCGGATGCAGTTCGACAAGCCTCTGTCCGGCTACCAGCTGACCCAGCAGAAGCTCGTCGACATGGCGCTGGAGATCAACAAGGGCACGCTGCTCGCCCTGCACCTGGGCCGTCTCAAGGACGCCGGAACGCTCAAGCCGCACCAGATCTCCATCGGCAAGCTCAACAACACCCGCGAGGCGATCGCCATCTGCCGTGAGGCCCGCACAGTGCTCGGCGGCAACGGCATCACTCTGGATTACTCGCCGCTGCGCCACGCGAACAACCTCGAGAGCGTGCGCACCTACGAGGGCACCGATGAGGTCCACACGCTGATCGTCGGCAACCACATCACCGGAGTCGCCGCCTTCCGCTGACCCCGGTCCACCGTCCCGAGCTTGCACCGGGGTCATCTCGTGGCCAGTGATCAGCGCGGCCGGGAACGTCCCACCACACGACGAAGAACAGGTGAGCGATCATGGCAACCGCTGAAACGCAGATCGACAATGGGATCTTCAGGGTCACGAAGTGGACCATCGAGCCAAATGACGCCATTCCTATGCACGTGCACGAGTTCGAGTACGTGGTGGTGCCGCTCGTCAACGACAGCATGCGAGTGCTGAACTCCGACGGCTCGGAGATCGTGGCGGAGATTCGGCTCGGGGAGAGCTACACACGCCCGGCCGGCGCTGAGCACACAGTAATCAATCGTGGGGCCAACACGATCGAGTTCGTCGAGATAGAGAAGCTCCTCTAGCCGGCATCCAACCATGGATGTGCATAATCACGTGCTATCGGGCGATTGCCGGGGCGCAGTCCGCCCAAGACCGATTGGATGGGGAATGGATTCGTACTATCGGTTCTCAGCCGACGTCGCTGAGATAGACCGTGACCAGGTGCATCGCTGGATCAGCGAGCTGTCCTATTGGGCGCCAGGGCGGTCACGTGCCAGGCAGGACGCAGCCATAGACGGCTCACGAAACTTCGGTATCTACCACACCGAATCAAACAAGCAAGTCGCCTACGCCCGGGTCATCACGGATGGAGTGACTTTTGCATGGCTTTGCGACGTATTCGTCGACCCCGAGGTTCGAGGCCGCGGCATAGGCGGTGCTCTCATCGATGGAGTCTTGGAAGAGTGTGAACCACTTGGTCTGCGACGAATAGCTCTCTCGACAAACGATGCGCACGGCTTGTATTCCAGGTTAGGGTTCACGGCTTTGGATATCCCCGAGTCGTGGATGGAACGAATCGGGGACCCCACAGCTTGAGCACCAGCAGACCCGAATTGCGGCGGACGGTGGCTTGTTCCGAGTCAGTTTGGGTGCTCGGCCCATACTCGCGCCCATACTTCGGTCCAGGCGAGCGTTTTCCGGGTGCCAGCGGGAGGTGACCGCGTTTCTCGGCGAGTTCGGAAGTGCGCACATTTCGTCCTGATGCACGGGAGGAATTGTAAAATTGAGGGTTACTAAGTGCGTATTTTCGTTTTTTTCGCCGACAAAGTTGGCTGATATTGGTAAATTGTTCGCACTTCCGGACCGGTATTGCTACGTTGGGGCCAACCGATTCCACGGGCTGGCCATGCACCGGGTGCGTGTCTACGGGTCTCACGGGATTTCACAACGGAGTGAAAGAAGAAGGATCACCATGCGAAACCAGAAACTGAAGCGGCAACTGAGCACAATCGCGTTGGGGGGAGTGGCGACTTTGATCATGGCTGGCTGCGCGGGAGGTAACGCAGCTGAACCCGTGGCAGATCGAGACCTTGGCACTCCGGTGGCAGGAGTCGTCCCCGAGGGCGTTTTTGATGGTGTCACGCTCACCTACGCGGCTTCTGGCGGTATTTTCCAGGATGGTCAACGCGACGCAGCGTGGGATCCTTTCGCAAAAATCTCAGGTTCGAAATTTTTGCAGGACGCATTCGACGCCGGCAAACTCAAGGCCATGGTTGACAGCGGAAACGTGACCTGGGACATCACAAACGCGACGCAGTTCGACACCGCCCGTGGCTGTGGAACGCTGTACGAAGAGTATGACTACTCGCAGGTGGACATCTCGAAGGTTCCCGAGGGGACGATCACAGACAAATGCATGGTGCCGAATATTCTCTATGGTCTGGTCGTCGCTTACAACACTGATGCGTTCGGCGACAACCCTCCAACCAGTGCTGCCGATTTCTTCGATACCGACAAGTTCCCGGGCAAGCGTACGGTCAGCCAATCCCCGTATGTCGACCCCCAGACGGTGGAGTTCGCCCTGGCGGCGGACGGCGAAGATATCAACAACGTGCAGGTCGCCGACATCGCGACCGCCTTTGACAAGTACCGTGCCCTCGGTGACAACGTCATCGGCTGGACCTCCGGCGCTCAGGCACAGCAGCAGCTTGAATCGGGCGAAGCTGTCATGGGGCTGGTGTGGTCAGGCCGCGGATACGGTGCAGCGGCGGCCGGCGCGCCGGTTGCTCCTATGTGGGACGAGTGGATGATCATGGTCGATTCGACTGCCATTCCCAAGGGTGTCAAGGATCCGCAGGCGGCCTTCGCCGCCGTGAACTTCTACCTCGGCGCAGAACAGCAGGCACGCATGACGGAGCTGACCTCCTATGGGCCGGTGAATGTCGACGCGGAGCCAAAGGTTGACGCGACGTTGAAGACGTGGCTCACCACAGAGCATCTCAAGACCGGGCACGCTCCGAACATTGACTTCTGGGTGGAGAACTACGATGCCCTGTCGGCCGCATGGGCCAGCTGGGTTACCGGCAGCTGACCGGCATGGCTGTTCTATCCATCCGCGGCCGGGGCAATCGCTCCGTTGACGGCGGTGACACGAGCAGGACGATTCGAGAGCCAAAGAATTGGCGCCCGTTTCTGCTGCTGCTACCAGCCTTTGCAGTCGTCTCGTTCTTCTTTCTCGCGCCACTCATTGATGTCTTCATCCGGAGCATCAGCGATCCAACGCTGGGAATCCAGAATTACGTGTGGCTGTTCACCACTCCGACCAACATGGTGGTCGCGTTTCGCACATTCGGAACCTCGCTCGTCGTTACGCTCGTCTGCTTGCTCATCGCTTACCCTTACGCGTATCTGATGACGATTGTGAGTGATCGCACTCGCAATATGTTGCAGCTCTTCATCATGCTGCCCCTATGGACCAGCATCTTGGTGCGCACACTCGCGTGGATGGTTCTCCTGCAAGACACCGGCCCCATCAACGGGCTTCTTGAGACGTTGTTCGGGATCGGTCCACTGCCGCTGATTCGAAGCACTTTTGGCGTCGCTCTCGGCATGTCCCAAGTGCTACTGCCGTTCATGGTGCTGCCCCTTTATTCCGCGCTTGCCAAGATCGACAAGCGGTTGCTACCCGCTGCGGCGAACCTTGGGGCGAGACCCGTCACGGCATTCTTCACGGTTTACTTGCCGCTTTCTCGACCAGGGATATTTGCGGGTTCGGTAACGGTTTTCATTCTGGGACTCGGGTTTTACATCATCCCCGCGCTATTGGGTTCGTCGAAGGAAATCATGATGTCTGCACTCATGTACCAGCAGATCAGTGGCTTCCTCATGTGGGGCCACGGCACCGCCCTTGGAATCTTCATGCTCACAACGACCATCGTGGTGCTTGCGCTCCTGAGCCGCGTGTCTAAGGGTGCGAATCTGTTTGTGGGGCGGGCCAAATGACAATGAAACGCGCACTGGGTGCCCTGGCGGTTCTCATCGTTCTCTGGTTACTCCTTCCCACCCTGGTGATCATTCCTATGTCGTTCAACGCGGCGGCGTCGTTCAATTTTCCACCCCAGGGTTTCTCCTTGCAGTGGTACGAGAACTTCTTAACCGACCCATCATGGTTGCGCGCCTTGGGCTCATCGCTGCAGGTGGCCCTCATCACCACGGTTGTCGCGACGTCGCTTGGGATCATGGCGGCAATCGGGCTGTCCAAGGTCAAATTCCGCGGAAAGGCGTTGCTGGAAAGTTACTTCCTCACTCCGCTCATCGTCCCCGGCATTGTGATCGCCATTGGGCTTTACTCGCTTTTCCTGCGCTTCAACCTCCTTGGCACCCTTCCCGGGTTTGTGCTGGCGCACACCGTGGTTGCGCTGCCACTGGTCATTCTCAATGTGACGGCTTCGCTCCAAGGCGTAGATCCTCGCTTGGAGCAGGCGTCAGCCACGTTGGGGGCTGGCCGTCTACGCACCTTTTTCAGCATCACCCTCCCGCTCATCATGCCCGGGGTGACGGCGGGAGCGTTGTTCGCCTTCGTCACGTCCTTCGATGAGATCATTCTGTCGCTCTTCATCCAGAGTCCGCAGTTGCAGACGCTGCCGGTGAAAATCTACAACAGCGTGACTCAGGCGAGTGATCCAACTGTCGCTGCCGTCGCCGTCGTGGCGATGTTCACGTCAGTGCTTGTGATGCTCACCGCACAATTTGCTACCCGCAAGAGAAAGCGAGTTTCGGCATGAGTCCGGAAAGTACCACTGCCGCACGAGACCAAAACGAACGTGAACTCCGGCAATTGCACCTCAATACTGAGGTCATTGGCGTGATCAACGACGCGGGCATCAGCCTTCGCGATGTGACAAAGCGCTACGGCAGTAAAGCTGTCGTTGATGCGATCAACCTCGTCGTAGAGCCGGGGGAGTTCATGACGTTTCTCGGCCCATCGGGGTCCGGGAAGACGACGACTCTCAACATGATCGCTGGCTTCGTCACTGCAACGGAGGGGTTGCTTCACATTTACGGCAAGCCTGTTGCCAAGATGCCTCCCCACAAACGAGACATCGGCATGGTGTTTCAGAATTACGCCCTTTTCCCGCACAAGACCGTCTTCGAGAATATTGCCTACCCCCTGGACCGGCGCAAGATTGCGAAATCAGCGCAAAAGGCGATGGTCGCGGGTGCTCTCGATATGGTGCGCATGGGGGAATTCGGCGATCGATATCCGGCGGAACTCTCGGGTGGTCAACAACAGCGAGTGGCTCTCGCTCGCTCGCTCGTTTACAAGCCACGCGTGCTGCTCATGGATGAGCCGCTCGGTGCCCTCGACAAGAAATTGCGCGAATGGCTGCAGAAGGAGATCAAACGAATCCACCGCGAGGTTGGATCAACATTTGTCTACGTGACGCATGACCAAGAAGAGGCTTTGTCTCTTTCTGACCGAATCGCAGTATTCAACAACGGGAAGATAGAACAGGTCGGCAGTCCGACAGAACTTTATCAAAGGCCTGAGACCCTTTTTGTTGGGCGCTTTCTCGGTGAATCTACGGTGTTGTCCGGCCGGGCGGTCGATTCCGTCGGCGGAATGACCACCCTGGATATTTCCGGACATGAAGTCCGTGTTCCCGGCCACAGGAGTTCAGCTTCGCTAGCGATTCTCATTCGTCCCGAGAACATAACGCTTCAGGATGAAGGCACCGTTCCGGAGTCGTCGCAGGTGAACTCGCTGCCAGTGATCGTGCTGGACGCAAACTATTTGGGTGCAGCCTGGCGTTGCGAGGTGCAACTTCCGGATGGCAGCACCGGCACTGTTCGTGAGGCGCACTCCGCTGTTGTGCGGGAGCCGGGTACTCGTGCGTCGATGAGCTGGAACGTCGATTCCGGGGTGCTGCTTGAAGACACCGGTGATGCAGGAGTGTCACTGACCTAGTCTCTGGTCAGAGAGTGAGTGATTGTGGAGCTGTCGGGCCGCACCAGATCAGGCCCGATGGCTTCATTTCGCGAGCAACGTCGAAACGAGGCGGGCCTCTCTGAGCCCGCTCTCTATCGCGCCGTCGATGAACCCGCCCCAGAGATCGGCGGTGTCGCATCCAGCGAAGTGGAGCACGCCATCCGCCAGCTGCAATTTTGAAAGGTCACGAGTGAGCTGTCCTGGCCGGTGGGTCATCCACGTATTCTTCGACAAGGGATCCTTCATCCAGTCATGCGCAGCAACGTCGATCACTTCAAGGTCATCACGCCACACTCCCACGGCCGCCTGAACCTGTTCGATGCTGTTCACGTCAATGGCTGTGTGATCCGGCCCGAAGCCAACCAGAATCGAATGGTCTTCCTCGATGAACTCGCTCTTGAGCACCGAGATCGGGTGGTGCTGAGACGCGTAAGCGAAGAACCGTGGCAGACGACCGCGCACCTTTATCCACACCTTGATTCCCTGTGATGCCACGCGCTCGCGGTTGGCGCGCCTCCAAACTTCGGGGAGTGGGGGCGTGATGGTGATCGTATCGACGGCATTGATGGGCAGGGTCATAATCACTCGCTGCGCCCGCAGCTGTCGACCGTCGGAGAGAGTGACGGTGGCCCCGTGCGCATTGTGCTTGATGGCCGTGACTGTCGAGCTGAGTTGGATGTCGCCGCCGATGTCCGCGGCGATTGCTGCCGTGAAGGACGACATGCCTCCCGCTACTCGATAGGTCGACGAGGCCTCGTGCATGAGAGGCCAGTGGCCGCCGGCCGCGCTCGCCCAGCGTAGAGCGCTGGCGAGACCGACCTCGTGCAGTGGTGCGTTCACGTGTCCGACCCACACAGATTCGTTCGCGTAGCGGGCCTCATCGTCCAGGAGTATTTCGTCTAGGCGCTGCTGTAGTGACTGGTCATCCCGTTCGGTGATTCCGCCGACTGTTGGATCTACCGCTCGCGGAATGGCAGTGAGGGCATCCTCAACTACCTGACGTTGCCCTTCATGGATGAGAGCCATGAAGTCTTCGAGTCTGCCTTTTCTTGGTGCGCCTCCTGCACCGAGCCAGTAGGCGTCTTCGGCGATCGGGCTGCGATCGATTTTCCGACCATACCGAGTCATTTCCGCCCACACGTGGGGTTGTACCCAGTGCACCCAGGTGCCGCCCAGTTCCAGGTCGTGCCCTAAAGCATGCTCGGTCCACGTGCGACCGCCAACTCGGTCGCGAGCCTCGAGCACGATCACTCTGTGACCACTGTTCCCGAGTTCTCGTGCGGCCACGAGTCCGGCGAATCCGGCGCCGATGACGATCACGTCTGCTGCATCCACCAGGCCGGCATTCACAGATCTTGAGTTTCATTTGCGACGGCCAAGATCGCTCTGGCTGCTCGAAAACCGGACACGACCGCCCCGTTCAGGGACTGTTGGAGGCCGGTGTGCTCGCCAGCAATTGCAACGAGCCCTGCCGCGCTGTCAAATGCGGTCGTGTCCTCTGGCCTCCATTCGAGGGACGGCGCTGAGTAGGACCCTAGTGTCCACTCGTCGTTTGTCCAGTCGGTCAGCAGCACATCCCCGTCGATGTCCAGTTCAGGGCGCATTTTTTTCAGTTCGGCAACCCAGCGTTGGGGCCCGTTCGCCGTATCGAGTGACTTCAGTGTGCGGGATCCGCCAGCGAAGCACGAGAGCGCCGGCACACGATTTTCCCCATCGACCGACATGGAGCGCCACGACCACCACGCATGATCAGCGCTCTGGAGTGCTGTGTCGTCATCGACAGCAGACAGAGGAACGCCGAGCTTTGCTGCCGTGCCCATCGAACGGTGGTCAAGCGCAGCTCGCTGGGTAGCAGGGAGCGTGAACCCGAGGTTGAGCGTGCGCAGGATTGGGAGCGGCACTGCGAGCACTGCAGCGTCCCCATCGACTGTGCTGCCGTCGCGGAGGTTCACCTGAATACCCGAACTCGACTGGTCTATCGCGGTTATGGGGGACTCCAGCCTTATGGCCGGGCCAAGCGAGCGGGCGAGTTCACTGGCGAGCGACTGGTTGCCCCTGAGGAATCGGCCGCCGTCCTCTATGTAACCTCCGTCGGCCGAGGACTCATGCATCAGGGCAGCTTCTGCGCTGATTAGCTCAGGATCACCGGCAAGCGATGTTGCTATTCGCCGATACGCCGGGTGACCGTGAAAACCTGAGCCAATCGTCTCCTTGAATACGGTGTCTACCGAGATCTTGGTCACGCCATCTGCGAGCATCCGCTCTAGCGTGCGGATGAGACGACCACTTACTGCATTCAGCTCGCTGAGGCTCAAGTGTGAACCGTTGACGGTTCGCCGTGCGTACCGCACATTGTGAGTGAGAATCGGAACCTCAACCTCCGCTGACAAACGACGAATAGCAGATTCTGTGGGAAAGATGTACTCCCCACCGCGCTCAGTGACCTGACCGTTGCCGAGTGTCTCTGACCACGTGCGCCCACCCACCCTGTTGCGAGCCTCAAGAACAACAGGGTCATGACCATGTTGTCTCAGCTTCCATGCGGCCGTCAGGCCCGCGAGGCCTGCGCCAACAATAATGACCTTCACGGTTCCCCCTCAGAGTCCGCACGGGGCGCGGTTGTTGAACTGAGCGACGACCAGCCCCATTGTTGATGCTGTTCAGACCTTAATTCCAGATATTATGGACAAAGACTATCCAGAATCGGAGAATATTCATACAGTTTCCCAACAATCAGGGTGAATGCGCACGGATTTGTATTTTCGTGGTGCAGGAGTCCCTGGACCTGATCTTGAGACGAGGCGAAAAGTGCCGGGCAGCTTAGGGTTCTCAATTGAAGAGGATCGCGTCATTGACTACCTTCGTCGTGATGGGCGTGCGTCTTACTCATCCATTGCAGAGGCGCTCGAGCTCACCAGGAATCGTGTTTCTGAAATCGTGAAATCAGTGGTCGACAGCGGTCAGCTGCGATTCACGGCGAGCGTCAATCCGCGCATGTTTGGCTTTCAAGTCGAGGGTCACCTTCACATTGTTCTCCGTGGTGACGCAAGTGCTCTTTACGAAGAAATGGTCGGGTCATCACTGACGACTTACGTCTCTACAACGACCGGCGATGCGGGGCTGTGCGTTCAGGTGCGATGTCGCTTCGAGACAGAACTGGTCGAGTTACTTGCTGCAATCAGAGAACACGTCGAGGTGCTTTCGATCCAGGTGCACCGTTATGAAAGCATCGTCCATAATATTTACGCACCCACGTTGCAGGCAGAGGATGAGTCCTATCTCGACGAGCTTGATATGCGCCTGATAGAAACGCTCGAACGAGATGGTCGCGCTCCCGTGCGGGTGCTTGCCGAGGCGCTCGGTCTGCCTGAAAGCTCTGCACGTCACCGGATGACGAGGCTCATCGATGGCGAAATAATCCGTGTGGTCGCAGTGCCGAAGCGGGATTTTGGCCGCGCACACACGATCGCACTCGGTCTGGGCGTGCGACACCAGGGAGCGAGCGGCACTTGTGTAGAAGTCCTGAGCAGACTGGGTGCAGAGTTCATTGCCACGACGACGGGTGATTTCGGCATCATCGCCACAGCAGTTTTCAATACTCTGCGGGAGGCGAACGACTTCGTGGAGACGCTTCGACGCGAGCCACGGGTCGTAGGGCTTTCAACGTGGGTCCACTTGCAGATCCAGAAAGAGGATTACAGCGTCGCTGAGTATCGAGACACCCGGCAACGGTGACCGCTGCCGGGCATGCCAGCCGGTACGGACGGCAGCTTTTCCGAGGCTGGCCAGGTTGTTGCTTCTAATCTGGGCATCATTCGATTCGCCATAGTCCGTGGTTCATTAGTGTCGAAGCCGCCTGAAAACGTGGTCTGGGCCGACCGGATCGGCTTACGGCTTCCTGCACAACCGGCTGAACACGCAAACCGTGGAAATCCGCGGGTACTCTGCAGCAGTTCCGGGTGGGCGATACCGTCGAGACGACTATCAGTCGTCCTTGGTTCGAGTGGATGCAGTTGCCCATCGCTTACCCATCAAAATCATTCTTGGCCGACCGTAATCGACCAGGTGCAGTTAGATATAGTGAACCGCCCGGTTCCCTGTGGCGAGTAGCGCTTGATGGTAGCGCCAGTCCATGCAGGTGGTAGCGCGGTTCTGGCGAGGTGGTAGCGGCCCGGGCTGCGTGCCCGGGCCGCTGAACGTCACTCCCAG
>NZ_SOGC01000021.1:0-9924 GCF_004402765.1 Cryobacterium sp. TMT2-17-1 | reverse complement strand
TGAACCGGGCCAAGGAGCACACCGGCCTGGGTCTGCTGCTGATCACGCACTACACCCGCATCCTGCGCTACATCAAGCCGGACTTCGTGCACGTCTTCGTCGACGGCCGGATCGCCGAACAGGGTGGCCCCGAACTCGCCGACCGCCTCGAAGACGAGGGCTACGATCGCTTCCAGAGCGCCGACGTCGCCCGATGAGCCTCGGGACAACCGCACTGCAGTCGGCGGAATCGACCCTGGGCGCGGCGCGGTTCGATGCCGTCCAGGAGGCCCTCAAGGATGTGATCGACCCGGAACTCGGCATCAACATCGTCGACCTCGGCCTGATCTACGATCTGGGCTGGGACGATGAAAACGATGCCCTGATCATTCACATGACCCTGACCTCGGCCGGCTGCCCGTTGACCGAGGTGCTCGAGCAGGAGATCGGCGTCAACCTGGACGGCATCGTCGACCAGTTCCGCATCAACTGGGTCTGGATGCCGCCGTGGGGCATCGACAAGATCACCGACGACGGCCGGGAGATGATGAGCGCTCTTGGATTCAACATCTAGCCAGCCCGTTGCGCCGATTCGACTGAGTCTGACCGGGGCGTGCCGATGACCTATGTGATCGCCCTGCCCTGCGTCGACGTGAAGGACCGTGCCTGCGTCGACGAGTGCCCGGTCGACTGCATCTACGAGGGTGCGCGCTCGCTCTACATCCACCCCGACGAATGTATCGACTGCGGCGCCTGCGAGCCGGTCTGCCCGGTCGAGGCCATCTACTACGAGGACGACGTGCCCGAGAAGTGGGCCGAGTACTACAAGGCCAATGTCGAGTTCTTCGACGACATCGGCTCGCCCGGCGGGGCGGCGAAATCCGGCGTGTTCCAGAAGGACCACCCGATCATCGCCGCCCTGCCCCCGCAGATGCGGCCCTGATCCTGCCGCGATCCTGAGCGCACCGCCGTGCCGGCTACGAGCGGATGCGGCGGTGCACCGACTGCGGCTTGAGGTAGACGTGCAGACCCTCCAGGCCGAATTCGACGCCGAGCCCTGAGCCATGCCGCCCCGCGAACGGGGCGGCATGGCTTGCGGCGAAGAATTTTATCCCGATCGAGCCCGTGTCCACCCGCGAAGCCACCGCGAGGGCGGCATCCTCGTCTGCGGAGAAGACCGTTCCTCCGAGGCCGAAATCAGTGTTGTTGGCGATCCCGATGGCCTCCTCGAGGCGGTCGAGGCGCAAAATCGACAGCACCGGCCCGAAGACTTCCTCCCGGGCGATCCGCATGCCGGGCGTCACGTCGGCGAACACGGTCGGCGTGACGGAGAAGCCCCGGTCGAACCCGCTGGGCACGTCGCCGCCGGTCGTGGCGCGGGCACCCTCCGCCAGGCCCGACCGGATGTAACCAAGCACCGTGTCCCCCTGCGCGGCGGTCGCGCTCGGCCCGAACACGGTTGCCGGATCCATCGGGTCTCAGATCGCGACGGGGTCGATCACCGGGGTGGTTTGCGGGCGCGGGCGGCGGGCTGCAGCGCCGAGGGGGGAGTTGCGCGATTCCGGCCTGGCTGCGCTCGGCCGTGCCGAGCAGGATCGGCAGGTTGCGTTCGAGCTGGTGGGCGCGGCTGGTCGGCAGCACGATGCCGAGCCCGCCGACGACGCGGCCGTCAGCCTGGAAGTCCGGAACCGCCAGGGAGCCGGAGCCGAGGCGAACCTCCTCCGAGGCGAGCGCGAACCCCTGCACGCGGATCTTCTCGATCTCCCGGCGGAGCTGCTCGTGGTCGGTCTTCGTGAAGGCGGTGCGGGCGATCAGCGTGCCGCCGAGCACGGCGTCCTGCACCCAGTCCTCCTCGAATGCCAGGATGGCGCGCCCCATGGCGGTGGCGTGCATGGGCAGCCGGCAGCCGACCCGGGGGGCCTGCTGCACGCGCCGGGTGCCGTAGACGCGGTCGATGTAGAGCACGTCGGCCCCGTCGCGGATGGCCAGATGCGCGGTCTCCTGGGTGAGGCCGGAGAGGTCCTGCAGGTAGGGGGCGGGCCACGTCGCGCAGCTGCCGCCCCGCGTGCTGGCCGAGTTCCCAGAGGCGCAGGCCGATCTGGTTGCGGCCGCGGGCATCCCGCTGCACGGCGCCCCACTCTTCGAGCTCGCCGAGCAGGCGGCGCACAGTGCTCTGTGGCAGCCCGCCCTCGGCGCAGATCTCGGAGAGCGACCGCGGTGCGGCGGGGTGCGGCACCCCCGTTCTGTTACCCCCTGAAGTCCCCCCACGTGCGACAGATTGCGTTTCGGATAACGTGGAGGGTGTGACCCACACCGCCCGCGACCTCGGAATCTCCGCCACCCCAGCCGCCCGGCCCGGGCTGCACGCCTGGCGGAACGCCGTGTTCGCACTCTTCTTCATTGCCGGACTCGCACTGGCCACCTGGATGTCCCGCATCCCGGCCGTGCGAGACGGCCTCGAGCTCTCGACCGCGCAGGTGGGCATTGTCATCTTCGGCCTCTCGGCCGGGTCGGTGATCGGCCTGGTGGCGGCGGTCGGGCTGCTCGCCCGCCTCGGCGCCCGGCGCGCCGTGGTGCTCGGCGTCGCGATCTCCTCGGTCGGGCTCATCACGGCCGGGGTCGGCACGAGCCTGCTGGGGTCCACCGAGCTGGTCTTCGCCGGGCTGGCCCTGGTCGGTTTCGGGATGGGCTCGGTCGACGTCATGATGAACGTCGAGGGGGCGGCGGTTGAGCGGGCGATCGGCAAGACGCTGATGCCGCTGATGCACGCCTGCTTCAGCCTCGGCACCGTGGTCGGCGCACTGGCGGGCGCGGGGGCATCCTTCGTTTCGTTGCCGGTGTTCTGGCACCTGGCCGGGGTTGCGCTTCTCGTGCTCGCCACGGCCGTCGCCGGGGTGCGGTATATCCCGGTGCGAGCGGAGCTCGGCGACGAGCCGGCGACGGCGTCGGCGTCGGGCGCGGAGCCGGGCGTCGCGCCGGGAACGGCGGAGGCCGGGCCGCGCCCTGCGCCGCCGTGGCGGGAGCGCCTGCGCGTCGGCCTGTCCGCGTGGGGTGACACGAGGATCCTCCTGATCGGCACGATCGTGCTGGGCATGACCTTCGCCGAGGGCTCGGCCAACGACTGGCTGGCCCTGGCCGCCGTCGACGGGCACGGGCTGAGCAACACGGAGGGCGCCATCATCTTCGGCGTCTTCGTGACGGCGATGACCGTCGGCCGAGTGTTCGGCGGGCCGATCCTGGACCGGTTCGGGCGGGTACCGGTGCTGCGCGCCTGCGCCGCGCTGGGCATCCTGGGCCTGGTGTTGTTCATCCTCGCGCCGAACGAGGGGCTGCTTTACACCGGCACGGTGCTCTGGGGTCTCGGCGCGTCGCTCGGCTTCCCGGTGGGCATGTCGGCCGCCGCCGACGACACGCAGAACGCCGCCGCCCGAGTGAGCGCCGTCGCCATGATCGGCTACTTCGCGTTCCTCGTGGGCCCGCCCGTGCTCGGCCTGCTCGGGGAGGCCTGGGGCATCCTGAACGCCCTGTTCCTGATCCTGGCGCTGATGGTTCTGGCGGGCCTGGCCGCCCCCGCCGCGCGCGAGCGCACCAGCGCCCCCGCCGCCTAACGAATTCGACGGAGATTTTGGCGCTAGAGGCCGGTTTTGGGGCTGTTTCAAGCCGAAACGGCAAAATCTCCGTCGAATTGGTTCGGACCCGGGGCGCGGGAGGTTCGTCGAGGGTGGGCGAACGTATGCCGCGGCGCGGTTAGGCTCGAACCGTGCGCCTTGTGATTGCGAAATGTTCCGTCGACTACGCCGGGAGACTGAGCGCGCATCTGCCGCTGGCCACCCGCCTGCTCATGATCAAGTCGGACGGCAGCGTGCTCGTGCACTCCGACGGCGGCTCGTACAAGCCGCTCAACTGGATGAGCCCGCCGTGCAGCCTGGCGCTGTCCGAGCCCGATGACGACCAGACGGAGGCCGGCGTCACGGCCGTCTGGACGGTCACCCACGCCAAGACCGCCGATCAGCTCATCGTCAGCATCTACGAGGTGCTGCACGACTCCGCCCACGAGCTCGGCATCGACCCCGGGCTGATCAAGGACGGCGTCGAGGCCCACCTGCAGAAGCTGCTGGCCGAGCACATCCACCTGCTCGGCGACGGCCATATCCTGGTGCGCCGGGAGTACATGACGGCGATCGGCCCGGTCGACATCCTGGCGCGCGACTCCACGGGCGGATCCGTCGCCGTGGAGCTGAAGCGGCGCGGCGACATCGACGGGGTCGAACAGCTCACGCGCTACCTCGAACTCATGAACCGCGACCCGCATCTTGCGCCGGTGATCGGGGTTTTCGCCGCACAGATCATCAAGCCGCAGGCGCGCACCCTGGCCGAGGACCGGGGTATCCGTTGCCTCGTTCTCGACTACGACGCCATGCGCGGACTCGACGACACACAATCGAAACTCTTTTAGGGGCTGGCGGCCCGCGCGAAAGCGTATTACTCCTATTTTTCTTTAAATTCATGCGATGGATCGACTCCCGACCCCTAGTATTAGCCTGTGATTTCGACATTGACCCGCACGTGGAGTGCCATCATATTTGACCTTGACGGAACGATCACCGATTCCGCCCCGGCCATCACCAATGCCCTCGCCCGCACCTTCGCCGTGCTGGGCCGCCCGGTTCCCGCCGACGCGAAACTACTGGCCTACGTGGGGCCGCCTCTGCTGGCCGCTTTCCGCGAGTACGCCGGAATGACACCGGAGGAGGCCGCCGAGGCTGTCGCCGTCTACCGCGCCGACGACCAGGGCAAGCACCTGCTGGACACCGCCATCTTTCCGGGCGTCGCCGGACTCCTCGAGCGCATCCACGCGGCGAAGATCCCGATGGCCGTGGCCACCAGCAAAACCCAGCACAATGCGATCGCGGTGCTCGAGCACTTCGACCTGGCACAGTACTTCACCGCCATCGTGGGCTCCACCGACACCGAGACGCGCAGTTCCAAGGCCGACGTCGTGGCGGAGGCCCTCGAGCGCCTCGCCGCCGCCGGTGCCGACCTCAGCAAGCCCGTCATGGTCGGTGACCGCCGCTACGACGCGGAAGGTGCGGCCGCCCACGGCGTGCCGGCCATCCTCGTGGAGTGGGGCTACGGCTCCCCGTCCGAGGCCGCCGAGGCGACCGCGACCGTCTACTCCGCTGACACGCTCGGCAAGATGCTACTCGGCTGACACCCCCTCCCTGCCCCCACGAGAAAGCACCCTCGTCTCGAAACGAGGGTGCTTTTTCCGTATCCACGCGGACTCCCGCGCCAACTCCAGCGCGGACTCCGGGGTGGCTAGATGATGGCGGCGCGCAGGGCGGCCGCCGCGGCGGCCGGGTCCTCCGCGCCGTAGATGGCGCCGCCGGCGACGGCGACCCGGGCCCCGGCACGCTGCACGGAGGCAATGGTGGCGACGCTCACACCGCCGGCCAGGGAGAACGGAACCCGGGCGGTCTCACCCTGGTTGAGCAAAGTCGAGAGCGAGAAGCCGGGCTCCGCCTGCTCGTCAAGGCCGGCGTGCATCTCGACGAAGACGGCGCCGAGCTTTGTCACTTCGCGGGCCCGCGTCACCTTGTCGGCGACGCCGATCAGGTCGACGACGACGCCTTTGCCATGCTTCGTGGCTGCGGCGACGGCCCCGACGATGGTACTGTCCCCGGCCGTGCCGAGCACGGTCACCAGGTCGGCGCCGGCGGTGAACGCCAGGTCGGCCTCGAGCTCACCGGCATCCATCGTTTTGAGGTCGGCGAAGACCGTCTTGTCGGGGTGAGCGGCCTTGATGGCGGTCACGGCACGCAGGCCCTCCGCCTTGATCAGCGGGGTGCCGAGCTCGATGATGTCCACGTAGGGTGCAACTTTCGCGGCCAGCTCGAGGGCCGCATCCGTGGTGAGTACGTCCATGGCGACTTGAAGCTTCATGATGGTCTTCTTTCCGGTTCTGGTGACGTCTGGTGAGGTCTGATAGGTCTGAGTGAGTGAAAAGCGTTATTCGAGGTTGGCGTGCCGCGGCCACAGATCGTCGGCCGTGGCCCCGGATGCCTTCCACAGGCTGTGGAAGATCGCGTCGCCGAGCACGACGACGGTCTGTTCAAAGAGCGCGCCCGAGTACTGCAGCGACCGGAGTTCGTCGTGGTCCTGCTTCTGGGCGGCCGGCACGACCACGGTCACCGCGGCCAGCGCGGCGAGCGGGGAGTCCGGAGCGGTGGTGATCGCGATTACCCGGGCACCGGATTCCGCGGCGGTCTCGGCCGCGCGCACGACGGCGGCCGTCGCGCCGGACCCGCTCGCTACCAGCAGCACGTCGCCGGCCGCGATCGCCGGGGTGGTGACCTCGCCGACCACGTGCACGTCGAGCCCGAGGTGCATCAGCCGCATCGCGGTCATGCGCAGGGCCAGGCCGGACCGGCCCGCGCCGAGAACGAACACGCGCCGGGCTCCCCGCAGGGCGGCCGCAGCCTGGTCGAGGGTCGGGAGGCCGGCCGTGTCGTCAGTGCTGTTCGCGCTGTTCGTGGTGTTCGCGCTGTTCGTGGTCGCCGTCGTCAGGAGCTGGCGCACGATCCCGGCGTTCTCGGCCGCGATGGCGGCGAGCGATTCGGTCACGGTCAGTGTCACGGGGGTGTCGGTGCAAGAAGGCATCCCCTTATGGTCCACTCTTTCGGGCGGGCAGGAGGCCCACCGAACGGGCGGTGCACCTACTCGAACGGATGGCTGAACGCGCCTCCGGTAGGATGCTGAGGTGAATAGTCAGCGCCCAGCCCCCTCGATCGAGCCGTTCGACTCCCGCTCGGCCGCCGCCGAGCGCGCCCGGGTCGTCGCCGACCTGACCGACACGCAGGCGACCACGCTCGAGTCCCTGCTCGCCGTGCTCCGCTCCCGGAACACGAGCGACGCCTCGGCCCGGCAAACCGCGATCGACCTGGCCGCGACGGCGATGGTGGCGCTGCGCGCCGTCTCCGACCTCGACCGGTCCCTCACCGAGGAGCCCGTTGCTCGGGCCTTCGAACGCCTGCGCGACGACCTGCGCCCGCTCGTGCGCTTCGGCGACCTCGACGTGCAGTTCATCGAGCCGCCCGTGAACGGCCGGGCCCTGCCCGGCGAGGTGGCCCACGCCGCCCGGGCCATCGTGCGCGGCGCGGTCCTGGCTCTGGTCGAGCAGGCCGGGGTGGCCCGCGTGCGCGTGCACTGGGACTGCGACGGCAGCAACCTTTTGATCCACATCCGTGACGACGGCTCCGGCGACCTCACCCCGGACAGCCCGAGCGTCAGCCGGTTGACGAGCCGGGTGGCCGCACTGAACGGCTCGCTGCGGCTGGAGGCGACGACCGGCTGGGGGTCCGAAATGACCGTCACCCTCCCCCTCGACGTGCCGCTCGCACCGCTCACGGCCGCCGCCGCGTGGGGTCTGAGCCCGCGCGAGAAGGGCGTGCTCGAGCTGGTCGCCTCCGGCGCCCGCAACCGGGCGATCGCCGAGACGCTCTCGATCAGCGAGAACACGGTCAAGTTCCACGTCGCCAACCTGCTGCGCAAGGTGGGTGCTTCCACCCGGGCCGAGCTGGCAGCGCTCTCCCGCTGAGCCGCCGCTTCCGTGCGAAACTGGCCATCGCGCAGCATCCGTTCACACCGACGGATGCCCGCCGAGAGGACACGCCATGGACGCCACCGAATGGGACACCCGCTACCGCCTCGCCCGTGAGGCACAGGCCAGCCAGGCCGGACGTCTGTGGTCGGCTCTGCCGGCACAGATCGTGCAGGACACCGTGAGCCCGTTCCCGCCGGGGCGTGCGCTGGATCTGGCCACCGGCGACGGTCGCAACGCGATCTGGCTGGCCGGCCACGGCTGGACGGTCACGGCGGTCGACTTCTCCGCCGAAGCCGTCGGCCTGGCCGAAGCGCACGCCGCCGAGGCAGGCGTGTCGGTGGACTGGCAGGTCGGCGACGCCACGACCTGGGATCCGTCAGGCGAAAGCTTCGACCTGGTCACCGTGATGTACCTGCACCTGCCCGAGCCCGCCTTGCGCGCCGTGCTGGCCCGCGCCGCCGGGTGGCTCTCCCCCGGCGGGCACCTGGTCGCGCTCGGGCACGACCAGACCAACCTCGCGACCGGGGCTCCCGGACCGGGCGATCCGGCCATCCTCTACTCGCCCGAGCTGCTGCGTTCCTGCATCGACCCCGCAAGCCCGGGTGCCTCCCGGGTCGTGCGCTGCGAGACCATCCGCCGCGACCTCGCCACCGACCCGGAGGCCCCCGGCGACGGCGGCGCCGCCACATTCGCCCTCGACACCCTGCTCGTCGTCGAAGTCTAATTACCCCCTGGGGTATGCTGAAACCCCAGCGCACATGCCACAAGGGAGCCCGATGTCCACCAATCCGGATGCGCCCGCGCCCGTGACCCCGGACGCCCGCCCCGCGCCCGCGCCCGCCGACCACACGCCGCTGCAGCGCACGGTCGTGCGGGTGCTCATCGCAGGCCAGATCCTCGGCGGCATCGGCATGGGCGCGACGCTCTCCCTCGGCGCCCTGCTGGCCGCGCAGCTCTCCGGCTCCAGCGCCTGGTCGGGCATGGCCGCCACCATGAGCACCCTCGGCGCCGCCCTCGTGGCCGTACCGCTGGCCCGCCTGGCCCAGCGCCGCGGGCGCCGCCGCTCCCTCGCGACCGGCTCGCTCATCGCCGGCTCCGGCGCTGTTCTCGCCATCACCTCGGTCACGGTCGACATCTTCCCGCTGCTCCTGCTGGCCCTGATGCTCCTCGGCGCCGGATCGGCCACGAATCTGCAGGCCCGCTTCGCCGCCACCGACCTCGCAAGCACACAATTCCGGGCGCGCGACCTGTCCATCGTGGTCTGGTCGACGACCATCGGCGCCGTGCTCGGCCCGAACCTGTTCGGCCCCGGCGAGACCGTGGGAAAGGCCCTCGGCCTGCCCCCTCTGACCGGTGCCTTCGCCTTCTCCCTGATCGCCACGGTCGGCGCGGCCGTTGTCTACACGGTCGGACTCCGCCCCGACCCGCTGCTCACCGCCCTCGCCGCACGCGAGGTCGACCCCGTCGGCGGCACGCGGCGCGGCGGCCTGGCCATCGTGCGCGTCAACCCACAGGCCCGCTTCGCAGTGGTCGTGATCGCCTGCAGCCACGCCACCATGGTCGCCCTGATGTCGATGGCCCCGGTGCACCTGCGCGACCACGGCGCCACCCTGACGCTGGTGGGGCTGACCATCAGTTTCCACGTCGCCGGCATGTACGCGCTCTCGCCCGTCTTCGGTTGGCTGGCCGACCGGCTGGGACGGATGCCCGTCATCCTCATCGGCCAGAGCCTGTTGCTGGTCTCGCTGGCGATCTTCTGGCTGGCCGGGGAGTCACAAACTGCCATGACGGTGGGGCTGATCCTGCTCGGACTGGGCTGGTCGGCATCCGTCGTCGCCGGCTCGGCGCTGATCGCCGAGGTGGTGGGCGTGCACGACCGCGCCGCCCTGCAGGGTTTCTCCGACCTATCGATGAACGGGGCCGGTGCCCTCGGCGGAGCCCT
Organism: Cryobacterium sp. TMT2-17-1; assembly: GCF_004402765.1. NCBI lineage: Bacteria > Bacillati > Actinomycetota > Actinomycetes > Micrococcales > Microbacteriaceae > Cryobacterium > Cryobacterium sp. TMT2-17-1. The sequence goes on along the minus strand of NZ_SOGC01000021.1, from coordinate 400 downwards.
GGCCGGCCTGATCCTGAGCGCGATCGGCTACTCCGGGCTCGGGCTGGTCACCATGGTGCTCGCGGGCGTCATCGTCGTCTGGTCTGCCGTGCGCGGCACCACGGCCCGGCCGGTCGTGCGCTAACCGGGTCAGTCCTGACAATTGGTTATTTCACTGCGGCAGGTGCGAGTCGACCGCACCGCGTGGACGCTTTCCGCACAGCTGGCATCCCGCCCTCGGTGTCGAACCAATTCGACGGAGATTTTGTGCTGAGAGCGCTCTTTCCAACTGTTTGAACCCGATTTGGCCAGAATCTCGGCTCTCCTGCTGCTTCTGTGGGTTAATCCCGGCCGGGGAGCACTGGTTTGTGGCCGCCGAGGCTGAGCATGGCGAGGGCGATGAGGGCGTCGGGTGATTTGA
>NZ_SOGC01000035.1:0-8926 GCF_004402765.1 Cryobacterium sp. TMT2-17-1 | reverse complement strand
TCTGGTCCACCAACCCGCTGGAACGGGTCAACAAGGAGATCAAACGCCGCACCGACGTCGTCGGCGTTTTCCCCAACTCCGCGGCCCTGCTGCGCCTGGCCGGGTCGGTGTTGATCGAGCAGCATGACGAGTGGGAAGCCGGCGAACGCCGCTACTTCTCCGAAGCATCAATGCTCGAGCTGGCCACCATGAACAACCCCATCGAGGTCATCGACGAGGCGGTGATACTCCCCGAACTCGCCGCCGCCTAAGCTAGAACTACTGACCCGCACGGTGTCGAGGAACTCCACCACTCAGCGGGACGTGACCTCGCTGGGCTCGCAGGCATCGCGATGTTTACCCTTGAGCTAATGGGACCGGTTCTCGGTTTCGATGACACCGACAACTCCGCAGTAAGCCTCGATTATCTGCGCCAGTATCCGCAGTTTCACGCTTTGGCGGCGGTCGCAGTGTTTATCATGGCACTCGCGTACATCGTGGCGAGTTTCGCTATCTCAGATGTGCTTACGCCACGCACAAGTATGATCACGCGCCGAAGCCTGAGCGCGCTCGGACTTTTCGCGGCTGCGTTCTCGTTCATGCATGGGGTCTTGCGCGAGTCGGTCGGAACGTTGCTCTACATCGACTCGGTCAATAGGGGATGGGGCCAGTCCGCATAGCTCACCATTCAGATGTTGGGAACCCATGGTTTCCTTGCGGCGGGCCTCATTACGCTCGCTGTCTGGTCCGTTGGTATCTGTGTGGCCGGGGTTCACTCCCGCCCCCTTCCGATCTGGTTATGTGTCTTGGGATTAGTCGCAGGCCTCCGTCTCGTGATGCTCACGGCTGGGCCATTGATGACGGCAGCAGCGATCGACCTGCCCGGGATCTGGCTCGCCTCCATGGCACTGATCCCTCTGGGAATGCTTTGGTGGCTGGCCCTCGGCGTGGTGCTGCTTGTCAAGTCCCGCCGCAATCACGAGCAGCCACCTGTTAATTCAGAACAGTGGGCCACACCGAGTAGACGCGTAATGAAACCTGTATGACAACACCACGAGAATCACCCCGGCATACGATATCGTGCCGCAAACTCATCAGGGGAAGGGCGCTCACCTCGTTCCATCGTCACCTCAGCGCTCGAGGCAGTGGACGTGTTCGTCCGTTCGGAGGGGCCCGCCCCAAGCGCCTATGCCGAATTTCGGGACGACGTCGCGAGGTTCATCAGCAACCTGCTCGATGGACGCCCAACCGGCGGCATCAAGTAGGTCCCGCCGGGAAGGTATGCCACCGGCGGCTGCCGCACTGCAACCCGCCCGCATGAGGTTCCGTTAGAGCAAATGACGCGCGGGAGCCTGACGCTTCTTTGCCCTCCGGACCTGGTGGAGGATCGGCTCGGTGTATCCGTTAGGTGAGGATGCACCGTCGATGATGAGTTGGCGGGCGGCCAGAAACGCGAGCCCAGGCCCGGTTCTGCCGATCAGCGCTTCATAGGTCGGGTCATCGGAATTCTGTGCATCGACGACCGCCGCCAGTCGCCCGAGGCTGGCGTCGACATCCGTCTTGCTGATGACGCCGTGGGTGAGCCAGTTCGCGAGGAGTTGACTGGAAATGCGCAGCGTCGCACGGTCCTCCATGAGCCCCACGCCGTGGATGTCCGGAACCTTGGAACACCCGACCCCTTGATCGACCCATCGAACGACGTAGCCGAGGATCGACTGAACGTTGTTGTTCAGCTCGGTCAGGCGCTCCTCATCGCTGAGGTCTCGCTCGGAGAGAGGGAGGACGAGAATCGGGTCCAGGGCCTGGCGTGTCCGCCCGGCCAGTTCGTGTTGACGGGCGGCCACGTCGACCTCGTGATAGTGGATCGCATGCAGCGTCGCCGCTGTGGGAGACGGGACCCAGGCTGTGGTTGCACCGGAACGGGGGTGCGCAATCTTCTGCTCGAGCATGTCGTGCATGAGATCGGGCATGGCCCACATGCCCTTGCCGATCTGGGCACGGCCGGGAAAGCCCGCCGCGAGACCGGCGTCGACATTCGCGTTCTCGTAGGCAGCCATGAAGGGCATGGAACGTATCAAGCCCTTGGTGGCCACTGGCCCGGCGTGCATGGAGGTGTGGATCTCGTCGCCCGTGCGATCGAGGAATCCCGTGTTGATGAAGACGATTCGCTCGGCGGCAACGGCGATACAGGCCCGCAAGTTGAGCGTCGTTCGCCGTTCTTCGTCCATGATCCCGATCTTCACGGTGAGTAAGGGCAGGCCGAGGAGCTGCTCCACCCGGGCGAACAGGTCGACGGTGAACGCGACCTCGTGGGGGCCGTGCATTTTCGGCTTGACGATGTACACCGAGCCGGTGCGTGAGTTGCCGCCGCGGGCCTCGCCGACGAGGTCGGGGAACGAACCGAGAACGGTCAGCACCGCGTCGAGGATTCCTTCGAACACTTCGGCGCCGGACGCATCCCGCACGGTGTCGGTCTGCATCAGGTGCCCGACGTTGCGCACCAGCAGCAGGCTTCGGCCGTGCAGCGTCAACTCGCCGCCGGTAGGAACGGTGTAGACGCGGTCGCCGTTCATGGTGCGCGTGAAGACGCCGGCGCCCTTCCTGACGGTCTCATTCAGTCTGCCGCGCATGAGTTCGCGCCAGTTGCGGTAGCCGAGTACCTTGTCGTCGGCGTCGACTGCGGCAACCGAGTCTTCGAGGTCCATGATCGTGGTGACAGCGGACTCGAGCACGATGTCCTGGATGCCCGCGCTGTCCGTGGCCCCGATAGGTGCGCTGCGATCAATGGTCACGTCGAGGTGCAGTCCGTGATGTCGGAAGAGCACGGACGACGGTTCCAAAGCCTCTCCCCTGTAGCCGACCAGCGCCGAGGGCGACGCCAGGACAGCGGATGATCCGTCTTTCAAAGCCACGATCAGCGCACCGTTCTCGACTCGGTAAGCGACGGCATCAGCGTGCGAGCCCCGTTCGAGTGGGATGGCCTGGTCAAGCAGAGCCCGTCCGCGCGCGATCACCCGTCCGCCGCGGACGGCGTTGTAGGAATCCGCCCGGGACGCACCGCCGTCATCGGATATCGCGTCAGTGCCGTACAGCGCGTCGTAAAGCGAACCCCAGCGGGCGTTCGCCGCGTTGACAGCGAACCGCGCGTTGAGCAGCGGAACGACAAGCTGGGGTCCCGCCTGCGACGCGATCTCCACATCGACGTTCGAGGTGGTGATGGTGAAGTCCCCGGGTTCGGGCGCGAGGTACCCGATCCTGGTGAGGAAAGCACGGTACTCACCGGGGTCAGGCTGGCCGGGGTTAGCCCGGTGGAAGGCATCGATCTGGGCCTGCAGGTCATCCCTGATGCCGAGCAACTCAGTGTTCCGGGGAGTGAGGTCGCTGATCAGCGTGCTCAGCCCAAGCCAAAAGGCGTCCGCGGTGATGCCGGTTCCCTGCAGCGCCTCGTTCTCGACGAACGCGGCGAATGAAGAGGCGACATCGAGATCTGCTCGTTCGACGCGGGCGGAGAGGCCAGCAGTAGGCGCTGGGACGGATGCTGTGGTGGGTGTGTTCATCGTTGAACTCCTTGGGCTAGTGCGGGTACGCCCGCTCGGCCGACTGTGTCTGGCCAGTCTCGCACCCCGGCGCCGCCGCTCCTTGACACACTCACGTCGGGCAGGTCTCGTGCAATAGGGTTCAATTATCCGGCAGACGCTTCACCCTCAGTTCGCCGCCTGGTCACAAACGCTGAATTGGGAACCTGATGCCTGAAGTTCGCGCACGCCCCAGTCGATCCGAGCGATTGGATGCGCTGCCGTTCACCCGGGAGCACCGCCGTGTGCTTGTGGGTTCCGGCCTGGGCTGGGCTCTTGATGCGATGGACGTTGGACTCATTTCTTTCGTTCTGGCACAATTGGCGGTGCAATGGCAAGTCTCCGACGTGGAGCTGTCCTGGATCGCATCCGCCGGGTTCGTCGGTATGGCCATTGGTGCAGTTCTCGGTGGTTTGCTGGCCGACCGTATCGGCCGACGCCAGGTTTTCGCTCTCACCCTTCTCGTTTACGGTCTCGCGACGGGAGCGTCGGCACTGTCCGAGACTGTGGCCGTACTCATTGCATGGCGATTTATCGTGGGGCTCGGTCTTGGCGGTGAGCTCCCGGTCGCTTCGACGCTCGTGAGCGAGTTCGCGCCTCCACGAATTCGCGGCCGCATCATCGTCATCCTCGAATCCTTCTGGGCCATTGGCTGGACCGTTTCCGCGGTCATCGGGTACCTGGTCGTACCGTCATCGGCCGACGGCTGGCGCTGGGCACTGGCTGTCGGAGCGGTTCCGGCCGTGTACGCGGTGGTCGTGCGCCTTCGGCTGCCGGAATCGGTTCGCTTCCTCGAGTCGCGTGGCCGCCTCTCTGAGGCGGAGTCGACCGTCCGACGTTTCGAAAAGTCCGCCGGAATCACCGCCGGACCCTATGATTCTGCGCGCCCCGCAAAGACAGGTGAGGGGCCGAACAAAACCGGTTCCCGGACACGCGTCACCGCGCTGTGGTCGCGCGGCCTGCGTCGCCGAACCGGTGCGCTGTGGCTGGTCTGGTTCTGCGTGAACTTCTCCTACTATGGCGCCTTCATCTGGCTTCCGACCATCCTGGTCGCGTCGGGATACTCGCTCGTTCGCTCCTTCGCGTACACGCTGATCATCACCGTGGCCCAACTGCCGGGTTATGCCGCTTCGGCGTACCTCATCGAGCGTTGGGGACGGCGCAGGACACTGGCCGTATTCCTTGCCGGCTCGGCACTTGCGGCGGCGTTATTCGCGGTAGCCGGCGATGCCACCCAGGTGATCGGTGCCGGCATGCTGCTTTCCTTTTTTAACCTGGGTGCGTGGGGAGCGCTCTACGCAGTGACCCCGGAGCTGTACCCGACCCGCATCCGTGCCACCGGGGCCGGCTGGGCAGCCGGCGTTGGACGGATCGCCGCGATCCTGGCTCCGCTGGCCGTGCCGATGCTGCGCGAGATGGGCGGGACCGCAATTCTTTTCACGGTCTTTGCAATGTTCTTCGTGGTCGCTGGACTCGGCGCTCTTGGACTCCCCGAGAAACGGGGCGAGGCTCTGGAGGACTGAAACGGCAGGAACGGTTGCGCGAGACACTGGGGTATGCCCGAACTGACTTTGCACGACGGCGGCGGTCGGTTTCCGTCTCCTCCTCGGTATTAAAGTGGTAGAGGTTGCCGAAGAACGCGTCGAACCCGTGCACGGTGGGCAGGAACTCGTTCGGTGAAGGCGATGCCCTCGTTGGCAACCCGAAATATGGATGAGATTCGGTGGCCCCGAAGCATTGGAATTGCACCACGATTGGCTCCGGCCGCGGCCGCAGGACCACCAGGTGCTGGTGAAAGTAACAGCGGCTGCCGTCAACAACACAGACATTTGGACGCGCCAGGGAGCACATGGGTCGCCGGAAAATCCCACGGCGCAGGCCGGCTGACTGGGTTTGTTTGATTTTTCGCGCATTCAGGGTGGGGATATCACCGGCATTGTCGTCGAGGTGGGTCATGGTGTGACCGAAGAACTGTTGGGTCGCCGGGTGCTCGTGGACCCGGCTATCTACGGATGCGACAGCGAGAATGCGTCTCCGGCGGGGTACCTGGGCAGCGAGGCCGATGGCGGGTTCGCGCAGTACGTCGCCGTGGATGCCATCCATGCTCATGACGTGCTGGATTCCCCGCTATCGGATGTGCAGCTGGCGTGCCTGCCTGTGGGCATTCGCCATCGCGATCGGAATGCTCGAACGTGCCAACGTGCGAGGCGGCGAAACCGTGCTCGTGACGGGAGCATCCGGCGGGGTTGGACGTGGTTGCTGACATCGCCGGTGGACCGGGGGTCTCCACCATGATGCCGATGATTCGGGACAACGGACGCTGGGTGATCGCGGGTGCTGTGGCGGCGCCGGTGATCGACTTCGACCTCCGCCGCCTCTATCTTCACAATGTGCTGCTGATCGGATCCTCGATGCACACCCGGGTTCATTTTCGTCGGCTCGTCGAGCTTGCACGCGGCGGGCAGGTCAGTCCTCAGGTCAGCAGCACGTTTGCCCTGACCGAGATCGCCGAAGCCCAAACGGAGTTCTCCGAGCGACGACACATCGGCAAGATCGTCATCCTCCCCCACTGAGACCAACTGTTGGTACCCGAGGGAAAACTCTGATTGATGTACCAATAGTGCACTATCGTGCACTTATGGAGGAAAGTGCTGCGGAACTTGCGACTGCCATCGGTGTACGCGTCAAACACGAACGCCAACAACGTCGGTGGACTCTTGACCAGCTGGCGGAAGGCACCGGGGTGAGTCGCCGAATGCTGGTCAACATCGAGCAGGGTGCCGCGAACCCGAGCGTAGGGACACTGCTCCGGATCAGTGGCGCCCTCGGCGTGGGCCTCCCCGATCTGGTCGAACCGCCCCGATCGAAGCGGATGAAAGTTACCCGAAGGGGCGAGGGCACGGTGCTGTGGACCGGCGCGCACGGCGGGCGCGGAGTGCTCGTCGCGGTGACTACACCGCCGAACGTCGTCGAACTGTGGGACTGGACCCTCGAAGCAGGCGATCGACATGTGAGTGAACCGCATACGGCCGGTACGAGAAAGCTTGTGCAGGTACACCTGGGAACGATCTCGATTTCGTCGGGAGAAGAGACGATCACGCTCAACGATCGCGACGCGCTCTCCTTCCCCGGCGACGTAGCCCATACCTACGTCAACGCCGGCCCGCACGCAGCACGATTCTCACTGACAGTGTTTGACCCGGGCGTCGGCTCGGCTACCCGAACGGAACGCGTTGATGCCTGAGCAGACGGCCTTGAACACGTTCCTCGACGCCGCCCGAGTCAACGATGACGTCTTTGCGTTACGGCCCGACTACCGGGCGGTGTTGGTCGCTGTCGATGGACTCGAGTCCGGCCCGAGTGATGAGGCAAGCGAGGCGCTGCTCCTCGCGGCGGAAGAGGCAGCCCGCTCCACTCTCCAGCAACAGGCTGTCGAGGAGGTTCCACACATTGCCGCGTGGCGCCAGGCGTACCGGGCGTTCGGTGCGAAGCCGCAGCGCACCCGCAACAGTCTGGAGGCGCTTATGCGCCGCGCGGCATCCGGGCTGCCCCGCGTGAATCGACTCACGGACCTGTACAACGCAATCTCGATTCTGCACGTGGTACCGCTCGGCGGGGAGGACCTGGCGCACTACGTCGGAGCACCACGCCTGATCCGCGCAACCGGGTCGGAACCTTTCGAGATCATGTCCGAGGGCGCATCCGTGACTGAGTATCCCGACGCCGGGGAGGTCGTGTGGACCGACGCGGGCGGTGTGACGTGTCGACGCTGGAACTGGCGTCAGGCACGTCGCACCCAGCTCACCGACACCACCACCAGCGCCCTGTTCATCCTCGACGCACTCGAACCGCTCGACGACGACGCACTATTGGCAGCAGCTCGGGAGCTCGAGCGGGAGCTCACTCGTCTCGGCTCGAACGTTCAGGTCGCGCAGCGCCGGCTCGGAGCAAACGCACTGTCCGGAAATGCCTGACATGAGCCAACGCAGCATCCCGATTCCCGCCTCGGCGCTTGGTGTCACGGCCATGCTGTCTGTTCGGCTCGGCTCGGCACTCTCCGTCGACCTGATCACGACAGTCGGTGCTGCCGGAACGGCGGACTTGCTCTGAGGTACTGGCCTCACCCAACCCTGACGCGTAAGCGTTCGGCAATCAGGCACCGGAGGGATGGGTCCGGGTGAGCGATTTTCTCATCATGAGTCCTAATGCGGACCACGCGTCAACCTCACCGGTTTTTGGGTGCCCGGGCAAGTCCGTGAGTAGTCTCAACGCATGATTGTGTTGGGTGAGCTCGTCATCGGCTTGCTCGCCCTGATCGGCGTCACGGTGGTCGCGGTCGGCACCATTTCTGCCGACGATCGTCGGCGCATCCGCTCTGATGTTGATCTTCGCCGGGGATGGGCTACTCACGCGGCTCGACGGTGGAATCCTGCTACTCGTCGGCGTCGTCTACACCGTGCTCCTAGTGCCTGCCGCTCGCCGTGAGGCCGCCGTCGTTCGCACCGAGTCCGCCCGCGAGTCCGGCATCACGAAACGAGAGATATCTCCACTGCACAGCTGGGGCGCGACGTGCTCTGCTCGTCGTTCGGACCTGACAAGACGACGGGATGATCCGGTCTGTCACGCCCGACCAGCAAGCGTGTGGACAGGCCAGCGGCCGACTCGTGGGACGATGCCGTTGTGCGGATATTGATGAGGCTCAGGCGGACGTTCGACGTGTCTACCCCGGCGGCTTCGTCGGTCAATTGGTTTCAGGCACACTGTGGCTGATCGCGGCGGCCGTGGCGACTTGATTGTCGCCAGGCGCATCGATCGCAACGCTGTTCCTGGGTGGGATGCTGATTTTTCCCCTGACGACGCTCACGCTTCGAACCGCCGGCGGGCCAGCGGCATTGCCCAAGGGCCATCCGATGGCGGCGCTCGCGACGCAGTTCGCATTCACCGTCCCTTCGGGCACGCTCGTGGCCGTTGCCCTGGGACTGACCGAACCGAACCTGTTCTACCCGGCAAGCATGATCATCGTCGGTGCGCATTATCTGCCGTTCGTTTTCCTTTACGGGATGCGTCTCTTCGCCGTGCTCGCCGGATACTGATCCTGGTCGGAACAGTGCTTCTCCTGTAACTACCGGTGGGCGCTCCGCTCGGCGGATGGTTCGCGGGTGCACTCCTGGTCGGTTTCGCGTATCTGCCGCGCGCGTCCTCAGAACGGCGTGGGCTCCCCTGACTGGGCATCCCGACCGGGTGGGGCGGGCGACGGTGTGGTCGACGCCGAGCGGATGACCGTGGCCGGCTCACTCACGAACGTGCGCCCGGTCGGCGACGTCCACTCAAGCGTGCCGTCACCGAGGTGCAACACCCGCCACCCGGTCTCG
>NZ_SOGC01000023.1:0-7064 GCF_004402765.1 Cryobacterium sp. TMT2-17-1 | reverse complement strand
GCAGCCACCTACCAAGACTGGATCCATAGCTACAATCACCACAGACCCCATACCGGCATCGGCGGCAAATCACCCATCAACCGTGCTCACAACGTCAGTGGGAACAACACCTAGATCTGTCACGCTTAGCGTTCCCGATCGAACACGAATGGTCCCGCACTAACTTGCACTGTTTGGATAGCACAATCTTGTGCTAGCTTTACAGCACAATGCTCGCGATGATCGCGAGGGATTCGATCTTCTGGGGGCCTAAATGAACTTCCTCTTTCTCTTCGTGCACGCCGTTCAAGATCTGCTACCTCTGGAAGTGGCCATCACCTTCGGCCTGGTCCTCTTCGCTCTGTCGTGGGTTCGTCCCCGGCGGATGGTTTCACTCCCCCAGACCGGGCGGCGCACGGCAACTCTCACCTGGGCGGGAGTGGCGGGTTCATTGCTCGTGGTTGTCGTCGCGACGGCGGTCAGCGCGATCGTCGTGTCGACGTCTGACGTTTCCGGGTATGACGGTTGGTGGCGCCGGCCGGCCCCGCTATTCGCGGCGACACTGGTGGTGGCTGCGGCGGCCGTAGCCCTTCGACGGATGCCACTTCCCGCGCCGGGAGAGCGTTCAATTGTTCCGCGCCGCCCGTGGCATGCGTTCGCGTCTCGCACCTTGCTCTGGATCTCCGGAATCACCGCGACATTGCTCGCGCTGACTGCCGTATGGCAGATCGCGATCGCCCGGACCGCGCCCGAAGACGGACCGTTCTTTGGGAACGTTCCCGACCACACTAACCTGCCGATCTACATGAGCTTCAACAGCGGGTACGGCTACCTGTCCGGGGCAGGATGGCCGAACCATCTCGCCACTCTCGTCGCGCTGGCACTGGCCTCCGCCGTCTTTTTCGCCGTGCTTCACACGGACGCCAACCGGCCCGTGTTCGCCCGATCGACCGCCTCCAGCGTGCGCTCGGAACGAGAACTAACCGCTCGACTGTTCACGTTCATCCTGCTCGGTGGACTCATCACCACGCTCGGAGCCGTGTGGATGCACACCGGTGCCTCCGGGCAAGCACTGGTCGGATTGGACGAGCAGTGGGTATCCGACAATCAGTCCTACCCGCGCATTCTCGTAGCCGGCGGCTACGACGCGATCGCCCGCCCCATGAACCTCCTGGGCTATGCACTCCAGGCTGGCGGAGTCGCGTTCCTCCTCCGACTTGCAGTCGACACCGCCCGAGCCGCACTGGCGACACGACGCTCACGCCTCGCAACACCGGAGTATGAAGTCTCGACCAACGGACCACAGCGATGACCGGGACCACGCCAAGCTCTGCGGATGAAATCGATGCGCTCTTCCGCGGAGCGATCCGCTCCGGACAACTCGGTGACGGCGAACGCCTGCCAACCGTCCGACAAACCGCTCGAGATTTCGGCGTCGCACAGGCCACAGCCGCAAAGGCGTACAAGACTTTGGAACGCGACGGACTCATCGTCACCCGCACCGCCGCCGGCACCCGCGTGGCCCCCGGGGCTTCCCGGGCGCCTCAGGCAGTGATCGAGCACGCCCGCGCACTCGCGGAAGCAAGCGAAGGCGCACTCGTCACCCTCGAAGACACCATCGCAATCCTCCGCGCGGTCTGGCGAACAGAGGCGACACACCCGCCCGCATGACGTTCCCCTACCGAACAGCATCGGCGCGGCCGCTGTCCTTCACCCAGGTTACAGATTCGGGCGTTGTCGTCCGGGCCACCCGGTTGAATACGGCGAGGCCGAGCGGGGCGTGTCCGAGGGCTGCCGTATCGGTCATCATCGCGAGTTCGGCGCCCGTGATGACAGCGAGTTCGCCGGTGCGGCATTGCGCGATCTTTGCCCCCCAACGCGACGCCGCCGGCAGCAATCGCACTTACGCTGCTCGGGGCAGGTGCTGGCGAGCGTAGCTGCCGTCAACGCGGCGATGGCGGGGCTCCTGGTCGGGCGGCTCCGTTCAGCCGTGTTGGTCAGCGACGGGTTCTGGTTGAACGGACCAGTCGGCGGGTGCATCGTCGGTGTCGGCGTCGGCGATCGCCTTGGTCTGGTGAACTTTGCCCGGCTTGTGGTGTTGCGGCGCGTAGACGGTATAGACCTGCATGGGCTCATCTCCGATGTTCGTCACGTTGTGCCAGCTGCCAGCTGGAACGATGACGCACCACCCATCGGTTACCTCCTCGTCGAAGGTCAGTTCGTTCTTGCTTGGTCCCATCTGGGCGCGGCCACGGCCGCGGTCGAGTCGAATGAACTGGTCGGTGTCAGGGTGCTTTTCTAGCCCGATGACCCCGTTGACCGGGATCGACATGAGGGTGACCTGCAGGTAGGTGCCACTCCAAGCCACGGTGCGGTAGTTCGGGTTCTTGAGGGTCTCGGTCTCCAGATCGAATGCTTGAGGACGGGGACCGGTGTCTTCGATGGGCATGATCTCATCGTAGCTTTGCCCGGATCGGATCATAAGGCTTCCCGCGGTTCGATCCTCCTGAGACCATGCTCACGGATTTGTCGCGCTGTCCGTCCGGCTTACGGGCGGCCCGCCTCAACCTGGACCAATCTAGTCGGGCCCGGTGGAGTCGTGCCTCTCGTTACACTGAGCGTGTCGCTCGAACGGGCCACACCACTATGCGCGGCCGGAGGTGCTGGCATGTTGCGCACTCCCCCCGTTGCGCTGCGATTTCCGTTCCAGGGCCGGTGGATCGCAGAGAACAGTCCGGCGAACCGTGTTCCCAGCCATGGCACCCATCTATTCGGCACGACATTCGCAATCGACTTCGTCGCCATCGACGAACGAGGCCATTCGGCAAAGCATGGTTGGCGCTCCGTATTAGCGACGGAGCCCCCCGTGGTCTTTGTCGGATTCGGCGCCCCGATCCTGGCGCCAGCATCGGGCACTGTCGTCGCCGCGGTCGACGGCGAGCTGGATCACGAGGCCCGGCGCTCACAATTGGCGTTGATTCCTTACGCGCTCTCCCAGACTCGCCGAGTTCGAGAGGGCGTGCGCGCGATCGCGGGCAATCACGTGGTCATCGCGCTTGAGCCGGCCGGGCCTTTTGTGCTCATCGCTCATCTCCAGCGCGGATCGGTGAGCGCCGCAGTTGGATCAGTGGTCATGGTCGGCGAGAACATCGGATCATGCGGGAACTCGGGCAACAGCACGCAGCCTCACGTGCACGTGCAAGTCACGGACTCAACGAACTGGCCGACGGCGCGCGGCAGGCCCATCGTCTTTGAACGCCCTCAGGTCAACGGTGGCACCTGGCTCCCGAGGAACGGGGATACCTTCACCGTCGCATGAATTGCAAAAGCACCCGGCCGAGGTCTCGCTTTTTCAATTGGGCGCTACCGGCTGCGCTTCCCAATCCACTGATGCCCAAGTGTCGCCGGCCGCTGCGTCCGGCGGCACGCTCACCAAGTGGTCGAACATCACCGACACGATCGCGGGCTCCATCCAGCGCAACTTCGACGCAATCGAGGGAACGTGGGACGTGCAGCGCGCCGCGCCACCGGAGTCCGCCTGCTGGACCAAGTCCGAGGACTTGAGTGGTACCCCGCACTGGGCGAAAAGGTCAGACGGCTACGAAGTTGCCTTTTCCGCAAAGAACTCCTGGTTCGATATGGACGAGGACCCGTGGACTACCGCTGAACGCTACGCGCGGGTCTGGACGTCAACCTTCCCTGCCACCAGCTTCGACCCGGATTACGACTTGTTCGCCTACGGGGCCCAGATCGCTGGACTGGTTGACAGCGACCAACTGCGAGTGACGGGTGGGTTCGACGGCGACAACTGGATATACCTCGTAGAGGTGTCTTGCGACACCCCCGGGTTCCGGGCTCCAGCGCCGGGGGTATCGATCGAGCCCTTCGCGCACCCGTAGACAGCAGCGTCAGGTCAGAACGTGAATGGCAACGGATCCTCGAACGCACCGCCACCACTGTCCAATTGACCGTTCCTCTGATGCCGACTCCGCCAGCGCATTCCCCGAAACGATCGGTCTCGAGCGAACGAGTCAGCACGTCAACAGCGCCACCTTGCTGGAAAGACAGGCTTAGCGTGACTGGGCGTATCTTCGGACCAAAGGAGCATCGTGACAAAGGATGCCTCAGCCCTGGGAACTCCTGCAGACGCATTGAACCTAACAGGCAAGGACTCAGATGTTGACACACACGGCGACCGGTTGGCTCATCAACTGTGGTGGAACCTTCGCTCTGATCCCTCGATTCACGCACGATCGACGGCCTACCGATGCCTCAGAGCACGAGATCCACACCTTCGGCATCCCCCTCGTTCTCATCCCAGGAGTCACCGGTCAACAGCCGGACTCGTGGGTATCAGTTTCAGGCGGCTGGGACGGGACGAAGTTCACCGTCGACGCATTCGGCGCCCCCGAGTTCGATGACGGCTTCACGGTCGAACCGGCCAACACCGCACCGGGCGATCGGACACCACCGCGATACGACGAACACTCACGCGCAGTCGAAGGAGCCTTGCTTGCCAGCGGTGCGATCGTCAGTCGCCGCTATCTGAGCGCCCCCGACAAAACCTGGAGAGTAGTCATCTCCGCACCGGACCCCGATGCAGTACGGGAGTCTCTCACCGAGCTACACGGCGATCTCCTCACCCTGGTTCAGTCGAGATGGACCCAACAGCAGTACCGCGATGCCGGCGAACACCTCGCTCACCAGGTCGAGCTCTGGGCGCTGTCAACACTCATCGACCAAATCAACGACGACGGTGTCGACCACATCATTGCGACACCACGGGCGATCACGGCAGAGATCGAAGCGTGGCACCGCGACCTCCCACCAGGACTCGTCACTCTCAAACCGATGATCCGCCCCATCTAGCACGACCCAGCACCAGACCCGCCCGCAAAGGGTTCCGTCAACAAGGCAGTCTGTCGCGTTCAGCACCGGCTATGGCCGCGGCGTGAACTAGTGGTTCTTGACGAGGATGTTCTCGCCTACTTTCGTCCAGCCGTCTCGATTCAGAGTGCCATCCTTCACGATCATGACTTCAAAGCTTGCCGACTTCATTGTCGTCATATCTGAGCCGCACGCGCCTTGAAAATCCGTGGCCCCTCTGTACGCGAGCAGGCAGACAGGGAGGTCAGTTCCCTGCGCCAGATACAGCCGTGTCTTGTCAAGGGAACGCACAAATCGCACGCTGTCAAGGTCGAACCCGTCCAATGCATGCAAAGGAAGGTCGCTCGGAATAGCGTCCTCTGCGCTGGGCTCTCTCATGAGGTCGGAGTAGCCACCGGCAGCTGAACAGCCCATCAGGCTCAGGGCGGCAGCGGCCACCGCGACCATCTTCGCGCACGTGAACTTGTCCGCCACATTTCCCCCAGGTTCAGGCCAACGTATCGACTACGAAATCGGCCCGCAAGAGTTTCGTTTCGCGGTCCGTGGGTGCACGCAGCCCTAGACCGTTTCGCTAGGACTTTCCCGGTGTCTCTCTGCATCCAGAAGGACTCGCCGACGGCTGCTCCCCTGGACCAGCACCAAGCCAGCCGCGAAAACGGAAGCAGCTGAAGTGGCGAGCATAGCGGTCAACACCACATCGGGTTTCAAGGTCATTGCCTGTCCGGTCATGGACGTGAATTCGCACTGCAGCCCCAGCGGGATCAACGTGATCCGGCCAACGATCGGCTGTCCGGGGTCTACGCTTTCGCGAGACGCCGGGAGTGCGTCCACAAGGCACGAATAGCTTGGATCTCGGACCGCGTAAATCGCCGCAGCTGGCGGCAATGCCATGAAGATGGCCAGCCCACACAACGCGGTAGCCACCCATCCCTCGTTCCCATTTGGCCATGCACCCACATTCCCTTGCGCACGCCGGGACTTTCTCCTCAAGTCGCGGGAAGTGACCGCACAGGGTTCGTCTCATGGGCCCCGTTTCGAACTCTCCCAGTGGCCCCTATCGGTATGTCGTGTAATCGTGAGAGATATGACCATTGAGCGCATCCGCCCTGAGGGGCTTGTCCACAGTCAGGCTTTCAGTCACGTCGCCATCGTGCCGGCCGGCGCAACCACGATCTACGTTGGCGGTCAAAATTCCGTCGCCGCAGACGGCTCACTCATCGGTGAAGGCGATGTTGCGGTGCAGTCCATTCGCGCCCTAGAAAACGTCAAGATTGCGCTGGCCGCAGCTCATGCAACTATCGAAGATGTAGTGCAGTGGACGGTGCTGTTCGTCGACGGTGTTGACCTTGCCACGGCGTATCAAGCCATCGGGTCCGCACTCGCTTCGGATACTCCAGCTCTAGTCATGGGGGCCCGAGTTGCCGGACTCGGTGTTTCAGGAGCTCTTGTCGAGATCGCCGCCATCGCCGCCGTCGTTCGCCATTGACCGCTAACCTGGCCTGGCGTTCGAAATCAAGGTTGGCGGTAAGAACTAGTTAAGCGCCAGGTCCGGCGAGTCGGATTTGTCCCGGTCAGGGTTTCCTTCTGACACTCCCCAGGTGGGGCCACTACTTCTTCGATAGGAGCTTCGCACCGTCCGACCGCAGCTCCCCCGCAGGTGAGACATGGCGGTACAAGGTCTGCCGGGTGATCCCGAGCTCCTTGCAGAGGTCGCTAACTTCGTTTCCTTCTGCCCCATCGCGGCCATGGCCAGGCGGACCTTGGCCGGCGTCATCTTGAACGGCCGCCCGCCCGTCCTCCCCCGTGCTCGAGCTGCGGCAAGCCCGGCGATTGTGCGCTCAGAGATGAGCGCCCGCTCGAACTCGGAGAGAGCAGCAAAGATTCCGAAGACGAGCTTCCCAGGTGCCGTCGTGGTGTCGATCGCTGCGCCCTCTCCGGTGAGCACCTTGAGGCCGATGCCACGGTCGGTGAGGTCATGCACCGTATTGACCAGATGCCGCAGGTCTCGACCGAGCCGGTCCAGCTTCCAAACCAGGAGCGTGTCACCATGACGCAGCGCCTTCAGGCAAGCCGCCAGGTGTGGCCGGTCTGTTAACGCCAACTGAAAACAGGGCCAGAAACGCCAGGCGAGTTCTAGGTCTCGTCGCAACACTCCACCAAGATTTGGAGTGTGAAGATGGCCAGACGTGGGCGCAAGA
>NZ_SOGC01000031.1:0-6725 GCF_004402765.1 Cryobacterium sp. TMT2-17-1 | reverse complement strand
GCCTGGCCCAGCAAAAACAAGGCATCCAAAGAGGTCGGCGCCTGGATCGAGGACCGCTACAACCGGCGCCGCCGACACACCTCCCTCGGCCAGGTCAGCCCCGTCGACTTCGAGCTGCAATACTCAAACCAGAACGCGGTCTTCGCTAAAGCCGCATAACCCCGTGTCTACTAACCGGGGGCAAGGCCACGTAACCTTCGTGTGTCGAAGCCGGCCCGTTAAGAGACGGAGCCGCCAACAAAACGGCGGCATAAACCCGGGACGGTTCACTGTGGGAGGCCCTGACCTGATGCTCGGCCCGGGCCAAGCATCAGGTCAGGGCCGAGCAACGGTCCGGGCGATGACAGGAGATCCGGGGCCAACCTGCACCCCGCACTGATCGGTGAATCGAGGTTTAGGTTCTAACCGGGATAGTCGGAACAGTGCCCTGCTCAGCCTCGGCTAGCGCAGCCTCTGCGACCTTGCGCCTCTTGACCAAAATGGCAAAGTACGCTGCAGCAGCCGCACCTACCAGGCCGATGCCAGCAGTGATCAGGAAGTAGAGGTTATTGGCGCCAGCCACGTCATCACCATAGGCGGTGTAGATTGCCGCGCTGATCTGTGGCAGGAAGATGTCTGGAAGGTAACCGACCAATGAGATGAGCCCAATCGCAATTCCGGTCGCCGCCACGGGAACACGGCAGTCTTCAAGCAAAGACCAGTAGACACCGCGGATGACGTACACGAACAGACCTACCAACACGACCAGCACGTACACCAGGCCAATGGCCGAACCACCGGGCATAATTGCCAAACCAATAAGCCCCAGCGCAGAAATCAACATGGCCGCCGACAGCACTCGAGACTTGCCGAGTTTGTCGGCGAGGTACCCGCCTCCGAAGCCACCGATGGGGCGCATCCACATCACTACGACGGTCACTACGCCGGCAGCAACTGGGGTCACCGCGTGGTTGGTGGTCAGATATCCAGAGAAGTAGTAGTAGGCCCAGAATAGTGTGTATCCGCAGAATAGGGCGAACATCAGAACCCATACTTCACGGATTTTAAGGATTCGACGGACGGCAGCAAAGGTCGATTCGACCGACTCGTCACTAGTCGTCCCGGCCATCTTTTTCTCTTCACTTGAGAGCACGAAGAAGAGGACTACAGCGAGCACGATGAGGACAGCACAGTACATGTACACGACCGCCTGGAATCCTGCCTCAGTCTGGGCGATATTTGACGGGCCGTCGCCAACAAACGCAGCGAAGATGGCAACCGCCACGGTGGCCAGGGCCGCCTCAACTACTCCGCGCCCTCCATCAAGGGCTCCAAAGAATCTGCCTTCCTCGTTCTTGTCGGCGAGCAGATTCACGGCTTTCAACAGCGAGCTCCAGAACGTGAACACCGAGGCAAAGCCCCAGACGAGGAAGATAAAGACCAACGTCGACTTGTCCGGGATTTGGGCGTAAAACAATCCCGCTGCCGCTGTGAGTGTCAGTGAGAAAGTGATCATGTACTTCGTTGAGAATTTGTCAGCCAACCACCCGCTGGGGAGATAGCCAACCACGAAGATGATGCCGAGCATCGAGTAGAGAGTCGCCAACTCGGCGTTGGACATCTCGAAGACCTCGAGGATGGTCGCTTCGAAGTTCTGTCGCAGGTAGACCAACGGGTAGATGGAACCTCCCGCCAAAATTAGGAGGACGAGTTGGAAAATCTTCTTTGATTGACCGGGCTTAGGCATCTACAAATGTTCCTTTGTGATCGAGGAGGATGCGGTGTGTGCGTTGGAGGATGGCGTCGTTCTGCGCAGCAATTTCGGCGTGAACCGCACGTAGTTGGGCGTAGAGGTCAACGTTTTGGGGGTTGGGCGCGAAGCAGTCCTCGCGATGCACCATGTGGCTTGAGGCGTCATCGAAGGTCGGGTACACGCTGCAGGCCACGGCGACACAGATGGCGGCGCCGAGGCCGGCGGCGTTGCGCACTTCATTACGCACCGCAGGAATGCCAAAAACATCGGCAAAGATCTGCATGCAAAGGTCGCTGAAGGAACCACCTCCCGACACAACGAGCGTCCCGATGCTGGCGCGTCGCTCTTCTTCCATGCCCACCATGTTTTGCTTCATGGTGAAGGCGATGCCTTCGAGGATGGCGCGGTACATATGGGCGTAGCTGTGACGCTCATCGAATCCGAGGAACATTCCCTTTTTGTGAGGCTGCGTGGGAGGCGCGAGCCAATCGAGGACGCACATCAGACCGTCGCTACCCGCCGCAACGGTAGACGCCAGTGAGTTGAGATATTCATCTCCGCTCACTCCGGCCGCCGCTGCGGCCTCAATTACCTCTTTACCGAGCAGGTTGCGGAGCCACGAAACGGTCCACATGCCGCGGCGAATACCGCCGCACTCATAGATGTACCGGTGCGGTTCTGACGCAAAATTGGAGAAGTAGGTATTCGGTTCAGCAACGTATTCTTTGCCGACGATCATCCCCGTGATGTACGTGCCGAGGGATACCAGGCCCGTCGTCTCGTCCCGGAGCCCGGCTCCGAGAGCTTCGGCGGCTTTGTCGTTTGCGGTGTGCACCACTGGGAGGCCCTGCGGGATTCCAGTGATGGCCGCAAACTGTGCATTCACGTAGCCGCCGATGTCGCCGGGCATTTGGAGCTGGTACAACATGTCCAGGTTCACGTTGTAGGAGTCGAAGGTTTCCTTGTCACTGAACCAGTCCCATGCCTCAACGTCCATTGGCCATGGACCGATGTAGTTGGCGACGGTGTCAGTGAGCTGGCCGGTGAGCCGCCCCATGAGGTAGCCCGACGTCGTCGTGACGTAGACGACATCATCGTTGGTCTTTTCGTACGGTTTGGCGAGGCGTCGGTCCATCCAGCTCTGGACGGGCTCGACGAGAGTGCCGTCCGCGCGGGTCAAGGCTCGACAACACCGAATGGTGCACAGGCCGACCCCGATGATGTCTGCTGGATCGCCTTGGAACGCCTCCATTACACGGGACGCAGCCGCAACGATGGAGTCGTAGAGGTCGTCGTGTGGATGTTCTACAACGCCCGGCTCGGGTGTGTGAAGGGGCTCCAAGGCCTGGCTGGCCTCGCACACAACTCGTCCTTTGGTGTCAAAGATGACGACCTTCGAACTTTGCGAGCCGCCGTCGATCCCAAGAATGTACTTCTTTGTCATTGTTAGATTCATCGTTATTTACCGGCGCTTAGCGCACCAAGTAACCCCCGTCGACGCTCAGGATGTGCCCGTTCACGTAGTCGGAAGCGCGGCTTGCGAGGAACACTGTTGCCCCCATGAGGTCTTGTGTCTGACCCCACCGGTTAGCCGGGATATGGTCGAGAACGCGCTGGTTGGTGTCAGCGTTGGCGCGGGTTGCAGACGTGAGCTCGGTGGCGTAGTAGCCGGGGGCGATGCCGTTCACCTGAATTCCGAACTGCGCCAGCTCGTCGCAGTACGCCTTGGTGAATCCGGCGATGCCGTGCTTAGTGGCGGCGTACGCGGGTGACCACTGGCCACCGAGGAAGGTAAACACCGAGCAGATGTTGATTATCTTGCCGCTGCCCTGCGGGATCATGTATTTGGCGCATTCGTGCGACATCTCGAAGGCCGCAGTGAGGTTGAGAGCAACCATAGGGTCCCACTGCTTGCGCGTGTACTTGGTGACATCGGACTCATTGATGCTGCGACCGGCGCAGTTCACAAGGATATCGATGCTGCCGAATTCCTCGATGCAGGCCTCGACGACTCTCTTGGGGTTTCCCTCGACCGTGATATCCGACATTAGATAGGCGTACTTCGCGCCGGCCGCATCGACCAGCGCCCCGGTTTCCCCGTCGTCGGGCATGATGCTGACGGCGAACACATTCGCGCCTGCCTTGGCCAGGGCGAGCGAGAATGCCTGTCCGAGTCCGGTGTTGCCGCCGGTGACGATGGCGTTCTTGCCCTTGATGGAGAAGAAGTCCATCTGGAAGTCCGAAATTTTGACGTCAGTCATGCGTTTTCTCAATTTCTTTTTCGATATTGGTATGAGCGGGTACGCCAGGAGTCATAGTCACTGTGTGCGTCCTGGCGCACCCGCGCCGGGAGGAGGAGCGTTACTTCTTGAGCGGGAAGATGGTTCCGCGGTTCATGATCCCGTTCGGGTCGAACGCGGCCTTGAGCGTTTCAAGCATGTACAGCGAGGAGCCGTATTCCTCGGCCAGGAAGTGCGTGCGGTGCTTCCCGACGCCGTGGTGGTGGCACATCGAACCGCCCAGTTTCAGGGTCTCCTCGACGATGATGTTCTGGATCGGGTCGTGGTACGTGGCGCGTTCTTCTGTGGGATCCACGTCAATCTTGTAGTAGTAGACGAAGTACAAATTGGTTCCGTTGAGATAGCTGTGGCTGGAGTGGCCACCGAGCAGGCTGAACTCCGCCGAGATCTCGTTCCGGATGCGGGCAAGCGCATTGGTATAGATGTCATGAATGACACTCCAGTTGCCCGAGATCTCCGTGGTGAAGCCATTGATCAAAGTTTCGCGAATCTCAACACGTTCTTCTTCGATCTTCGAGACATCCCAGTTGAGGTTGTCGAACCAGTCTTCAATGAGCTTGTCTTCGACTCGATCCGCGGAACCGAAGGTGGAGACGATCTCTTCGATTGCGGCTCCCGTTGCGTCAGCGAGGGGCTTGGGTCCTTCGGCAACGAAGATGAGTACGCAGCGACCGTCCGAGAAGTGCTTGAAGTGGTACAGCCCATCTTCTTTGTCGTAGAGTCGCGCAACGGACGGACGGTAGCCCTGAGTGATGACCTCCCGAAGAATCTCAAGGCCGGTCTTCATATCGTTCAGCAGGTAGCCGTAGAACTTGTTGTTCTCCGGGTAGTAACGGAAAATCTTGACGGTCACTTCGGTGATGAAGTTGAGCGCCCCCTCGTTGCCAATTACAAGGTGGCGGATGTCGGGCCCAGCCGCTCGACGGGGCACGTTCTTGATGCGGCAGATTTCGCCGTTCGGGAAGACCGTTTCGACACCAACGAGCATGTCTTCGATTCCGCCGTAGAGAGTGGAGAATTGCCCGATCGAGCGGGTTGCGACCAACCCCCCATACTGTGCCAGCGGCTTGGACTGTGGCGAATGCCCTGTGGTGTATCCGATCTCGCGAAGCTCGTTTTCGAGGTCTTCGAGACAGACACCACATTGGACGGTGGCGAGCATGTTGGTGGTGTCGATGGTGAGAATCTGGTTCATGCCCGAACCATCCACAACGATCGAATTTTCGACGACCGTCTCAAGACCGCCCTCGGTTGCGGAGCCACCGGTCTTCGGCACAACGTTGATTCCATTTTCGTTCGCGAACTTCAAAACCTGCGCCACCTCGAGCGGGGTACCAGGCTTCACCAACGCTGCGGGGAGTGGCAGGGCGTAGATGCCGAAGATGTTCTCTACCTTGTAGTACCGGTCCGAACTGTTGTCCTTCAGCGTCTGCTCGTCGGTTATCACTCGCTCGCTGCCGAGGATGTCAACGTAGGCACTAACAATTTGTTCACGGGTAAGACTCATCAATGCGATCGGTTCCATTCGTTCTGGTTGTTCCTGTTTGCTGGTGTCGAGCAAAGTTCCACCTCTTCGGGGATACAAAAAAACAGCGATCCCCTCACATGAGGGGGTCGCTGTTCTCTAGGTTTCAAGCAACAGTCCCGGGCTAGGCCTGGAACGAGTATTAAGTTATGAGGTCTTGGAAAGACTAGCACGGACAGTTTTGTCTCGAACAAGAACCCTCTGCAGGCCCGGTGACGATCGTGCAACTGGAGTCTTGCGGCGCACGGGCCTGAAAAGTAGCGCCACCGCCTGCCACCGGTCGGCATCATATTTAGCCTATTAATCGGGCATACTAGGGTTCACTGTGTCCAAATCAGGTGCGTCCGATGGGTGATCTCGCCATGTGGGTGATCTTGCTACGGCGGGTCTTTAACAAGGGATGAAATCGTGCGAGCATCACCCGCTGGAGATCATCGCTTGGCCGACGGATCGACCCTGATCGACGAGGTTCTATCACTTCACCCCGTGATCGCAAGCATCAAGGACGAAGACGGATTGAGGTCGGTCCTACGCGCCCCTTGTCCCGTTGTTTTTGTGCTTTTTGGGTCCGTGATGACAATTCACAGCATCGTGGCGTCCTTGAAGAGCGCGGGAAAAATGGTCTTCGTTGATGTGGACTTGCTTGATGGCTTTTCTAGCAAGCCAGTCACCGTCGATTTCCTGAAAGCGCACACACAAGCTGACGGAGTCCTGAGTTCAAAATCCATCATGGTGAAAGCGGCAAAGACCGCCGGTCTCCTAGCGATACATCGACTGTTCCTGGTCGATTCGTTCAGCTACAACAACGTATCCAAGCAGGTGAAGATCTCCGAACCGGATGCAATTATGATCTTGCCCGGATGCATGCCCCGAGTGATCTCATGGGTGCGTGACGAGACCGAGCTTCCGCTGATCGCGGGCGGATTGGTCTGTGACAAGGATGACGTGATGGGAGCGTTGGGTGCAGGCGCCACCGCCATCGCCTCATCCAATCGAGGCGTGTGGCTGATGTAATATTAGGCGCCACATTGCGTCCGTTGATGGTCAAGACAGTCAACACTGGCCTTGACCCCGGTTGGTGGACACCTCACACGAGAGAATGTTCATCATGGGAAACACACGCCGCGAGTTCACTTCTGAACTCAAAGACGAGGCCGTCAAGCTGGTG
>NZ_SOGC01000048.1:0-5981 GCF_004402765.1 Cryobacterium sp. TMT2-17-1 | reverse complement strand
GCCTGGCCCAGCAAAAACAAGGCATCCAAAGAGGTCGGCGCCTGGATCGAGGACCGCTACAACCGGCGCCGCCGACACACCTCCCTCGGCCAGGTCAGCCCCGTCGACTACGTATCCGCGACATGTCACGCGAGATCGGGAAACTTATCCACGATGAAGCGATGCCCTCCGCCACACCAGAAGGCATCCGCATGAGTGCCACCCTCACGTTGTTCGAGGTCGTGAACCACGACGCAGCCCCGCGAACATGAGTAGCGGCTACCTCGAGGTACTGCGCACGACCGGCGCACTGAGGGTCTTTGTCCCCGCGCTCGTCGGGCGACTCTCGTTCGCCATGGTGACCTTAGTGCTGCTCTTCGCGGTGCAGCGAAGCACGGATTCTTTCGCGGCCGCCGGCGCGGCTACGGGCGCTTTCGGGCTCGCGAACGTGATCGCTTCCCCGTACCGCGCACGATTCGTCGACCGACGCGGACAGCGGTTCGCACTCAACTCGCTAGCCATGGCCTTCGCTGCCGGTCTCGGCGGCATTGCTGCGCTGACAGCCCAGCCCGACCCTTCGTCAGGGGCGCTCGTTGGGCTCGCGGCCATTGTCGGATTGTTCCCTCCACCGCTCGGTGCCGCGATGCGTGTGCTCTGGGGTTCGCTGACAGCGTCGGGAGCACTGCGGACGAAGGCGTACAGATCGATGCGGTCTGTGAGGAATTACTGTTCACGACGGGCCATTGATCGCGGCGGCCATTCTCAGTGCGGCATCGCCGACGGTCGCACTTCTCGCTACAGCCACGGTGGCGCTGGCCGGAACCCTCGGCATGACAAGCAGCTCGGTGTCGCGACAGCACGTTGCCGTCACCGCTTCCCCCCGGAAGAGTTCACGGCCGTTACGACAGAGCGGGTTCGTCGCAGTGTTGATCGCGCTACTCGGCGTGGGAGTCATACTCGGGACCGTGGAGGTGGTCGCACCCGCAATCGCCGACAGACAGGGATCGGTCGGCGTGGCCGGTTTCCTTCTCGCCTCTTTCGCCGCCGGAAGCGCAGTCGGAGGCCTGCTCTACGGCCAGCGAATCTGGAGGAGCTCGCTCGTAAAACGACTACTCATCTCGGTCACAGTCATGACCGCGCTGTGCGCACTCCTCACGACAATTGAGTTTGTCGCGGCCCTCGGCTTCGGACTCGCTGCGGTGGGCTTCTTCCTGGCCCCGTCACTCGTGACCGGCTACTTACTCGCGGACGACCTCACCGCTGCAGAGGTGCGCACCGAGGCATCTAGCTGGATCAACACGGCAGTCAACGCTGGTGCCGCCGTTGCCGCCGTCATGGTGGGGTTAGCCATGGACGCCGTAGAGCCCCGTCTTGGATTCATCATCGGCGGCGGAATGGCCCTCATCCTCGTGATGGCCGCCTCCGTGCCGCTGCTCAGAAACTCCAAAGCCGCGGCCGTCGCGGATCAATTGCAATCGGCGTAGATGAAACGAGAACCCCAGCACCGCGATGGCGAGTGCCCGTAGGACGTTCCCTTAGATCCTCGCTGAGCATCCGGTCTCACACACCGTTTGCTCGAACTCCGAGTGGTCTCGTCGATGCGAAATTCTGTTCGGCGTGAGCCAACTGGATCGAAGTGGTCACAGACGGTGACGCCAATTGAGGATATGGTACGTCCACGTTTGGCCGCAGCCGGTCGAGTTGCCTAAGTAGGCTCCGTCCGGGAATCTTCTTGGACCACAACCGCACGGTGTTGCGGCGGACACCAAGAAGACGAACCGCGCCTCGCCTCGCCGCGCCGCGCACGAACCTCGCGGAATTCTGAAAGCCATGTTCACAGCCAGACAGATCACGCGTCACACCATGACCGCTTTCGGCGTTGCGCCTTCTGTCGAGCCCAAGATCCTGCTCTCTCCGGGAGGGGAGGAAGGCCTGCCGTCGCTCAACCTGATCGAATGCGATAACATCCCCCAGTTCGGCGTGACCTCCTACGCCACTATCGGAATGAGTCAGTACACGAACCTCTCAACCGGTGGCGGGAAAAACCTCGGGGTAGAACTCCTGGCTGCGGCTGGAAGCAATTGGAAAGTGATCCAAAGCGGTTTGATCGGAAGCGCACTCAATATCGCCTCCGGCAAGCATTCAATTTGGCCAGACACGATCTTCCCTGACGTGATGTCGGGATTTGATCAAGCCGTTTCAGTGCCACACGCACTGTTTGTATTGCCTTTTCTCTGGAACGACATTGAGGACCTGGAGTCGGACGACCTGGTCATCACGTGGCTCATGATGGTCCCAGTTTCCGATCAAGAATTTCTGTTTGCCGAGCTGAATGGGGTCCAGGCCTTGATCGCCCGGCTCCTCGAGGCCCAGCCAGACGTCTTTAACCTGATGCGACCCTCGGTGATCTGAGTCCAGAGGCCATTGCTGCGCTTGCACAGCACGATTTGCCGAAGGTTCATTAAGGTGGCGGCGGCCCGTCCCAGGCGCTGCGTCTGACAGCTTCTAGGAGGTTCCGCCGGTGGCGTCGTAGAAGCGACCTCACCGGCGTTCCGGTAGAGGGTTCGACGACAGGGCCTACGAGCTGCACCAGCTCCGCACCGAAGTCGCCACCCTCCGGGACAAGGTGGACGCCCTCACCCCTGAGGTTGAGTGAGGTAGGGGCGGTTCGGACGCACTTCCAGTGACACCTGCTGGGGCTCCTGCGGACGGTCGCTCACCCAGACCTGGTAGTGGTTCTCACTGCGGACACCGTACAAGGTGCAAACCCCCGTTTCGGAGAACGCCGTCGGCGGCCGCTGGCAGGTGCCCTCCACCGAGAATCTGAGGCCCACGCCCGTCGCCATGCGCTCCAAGTCGTGGACGCTAACGGGGGTGTCCGTCACCCACCGCCGGAAGATGCTCGGGCACGGGTTCGTGCTCATACACAGGAACTGTTCGCGGCGAACCGTGTCGTTCACCTGCTCCCAGTCGGCGGGGACAGCCAGCTGCGTGGCCTGCGCCTCGAGGGCTTCGGTGACCCGGTTTTCCAGGGGGAACACGACGAGAAGCGCGGCGACACCCAAGGCCATCAGCCCGGCCGCGACGGCACCCAGAACCTTCACACCATCCCCCAATGCGCTCGGCCCCGCCGCGCCTGCAGTGTAGCGCGCAGGATACGCCGTTGTCACTGCTTCGCTGGCCCACGCTCCCGGGCGGGAGGCACAGCCGACGCGGCCGTGCACGGCTCACCCCGCAGGTAGAAGCAGGGCAGCACCGCCCGCTGACCCTCCCCCTTGCGAGTAAGGCATGCAGGAGGTGCATCCGGTCCAATCCGTAGGATTGCACTCATGCTCCCCAACGTTGAACTCGCGGTGCCGACGGCCGAAGACCTTGAGCTCGTTGAGCTCGCAAGAGAAACCATCGACGCGAACACGGATGCCGGGCCCGACGAAGATGGTGCACACACTATGGGCGCGGCAGTTCGAGAAGCGGACGGCCGCATGTTCGCTGGGGTGAATCTGTTTCATTTCACCGGCGGTCCGTGCGCCGAGCTGGTTGCACTTGGCGCGGCGCGTGCACAGGGCGGGCGAGAAATCACGACAATCGTCGCTGTTGGCAATCATGGGCGCGGTGTCGTCGGCCCGTGCGGGCGTGACAGGCAAGTCCTTTTCGATTACTACCCGGGCATCAGGGTGCTTCTACCGACCGCCGAGGGCGTTCGCGTCGCCACCATTGAAACACTGATGCCGTTTGCCGCAGCATGGACCATGGAGGGCGGCACTCAGTTGTTCGACGAGGAGCGTTTTCGCTAACGTCGAGCGGAATTGAATGGGGATCGATAGTGAGAAGCTGCCACGTGATGCTGACACGCGGGCGCAAGTGGGGTGCTCTCTTGGTGTTCTCAGGGATTGCACTCTCCCTCACCGGTTGCCACACCGAGTACCACGGATACGACAGCGGGATCGATGGCACGCTGTGAAGACAGATCGCCTCCTTCGAAGACCCATTGAGCCGGAGCCTCTACCAGCCTTCAGTAAACGAACCGGTACGCTACCTCGACTCACTCCGGGGCGAGCGATGGAGCGGTTCGGTTGCGTCAACATCCGATCTTGATCTTCGGGAGGGCGGTGTGGTCCTCTACGACATCTCCTCGACGGATTCTGCTGCCGAAGTTTCGGTCTTCATTGCTTCCGGACCTCGACCCGATGTTTTAACCGATGATGGTCAGCACTACAACGGCCCAAGCCAGGTATTCACGTGTTACCGGGTGGAAGCCGCCTTCTCCTCGGGAGCGGCGCCTTCTGTGGGTCGAGTCACGTTTGATGACTGCCCGGCGGCCCTCGTCGAACTGATGCCTGAAGGCGCGGCGTTCGCCAGTGGCGAGGTATTCGACGGCTGACAACGCATCTAGGTCACGCCCGCAACTCCTAGCCGCCGTGATGATGCCGTTAGATCTTGATGCCGCTGGCCCTCGCGAAGGGTCGGTGCGGCCTCGGGCCACTCGAGGTGTGCGCGTTCGACCTGATGTACATCAGAGTGAAGGACGCCACCGCGACGAAAGCGAGGATGCTGGCAGCGCCACCGAACCCCACGGTCGCTGTCTGGCCGAGGAAGGCGAACAGCCCCAGTCCAGGGAGGACCGCACCGATGCCCGCGATGACCCCCTGCACGACACGTGGACGCTGCAAGCGATGATCGATGATCCAGAGCGCTAAAGAGGCACCAACAACTGCGGCCAAACTGAACACGAGACCACCAAATGTGCTGAGCATAAGTTCAACCATGAGGGAGGGGGCCGCAACTTGGGGATGGGCCAGTGCGGCAACGAGATGTGCCCCGGTGGCCAGGGCTGCGGCTGAAGCCACGCCGAGAATAACCCTCAGCAACATTGTGAACACGACCGCTTCCGGATTGCAGACGGCCGCATCTTGTCGATTCAGTCTCCCCATGGGAGACAGGATCGCACATGCTCGCGGGCCGGGCAGGAATTCCCATTAGACGTTCGCAACTGGCACCCGGAGTGAGTGATGCATTGTTCTATTGGTCTGTAGAACATGTTGTTTCGGGTGGATCATGCGTCCAGGGTTTCGCTTGTGGAGCAGATCGCTGTTCAAGTGCGCGCCGCGATCCTCAATGATGAGCTCAAGCCCGGCGAGCGTCTTCCACCTGCTCGCGAGTTGGCCACCGCGTTGAGGGTCAATATGCACACCGTGCTCCGCGCCTAGGGCGAGTTGCGCGATGAACGCATAATCGAGATGCGCCAAGGCCGTGGAGCCTGGGTCCGCCAGGACATCGAACCCGGTTTCGTCCGATTGACCGAGCTCGCCGAACAGTTCCTCACCGAGGCACGGAAACTGGGATTGTCCCAGCCCGAGATCCGTCGACTGATTGAAGGAAGCTAGCTATGGATGCAGGCAGTTCCGGCCAGACACGCGCTCGTGACGTCATCGCTGCGGTCACGCTTTGGGCGCCTCTCGCCGTTGTCGTCACGACTTGGCTCCTCTGGCGCGAGGAGCTTCCGACCGAACTGCCCCGTCAGTGGGACAGCGATGGGGTCAGTTCGACCTGGCCGACGGGGTCCGCGATCGTTCTCTTTGCCTCGGTGTGCTTCGGTTCTGCCCTCATCGCATCCTTCGCGCTCCGTCAGGGCGCGGCCGCCGGGCGCCGCAAGACATATCTGTGGAGAGGGTTCGCGGCCGGCCTGGCATGCGGATCCTGGCTGATGGTTGCCGGATCAATAATCACCTCCGGCACCAGCACCGAACCGCACGTCGGAGCATGGCTCCTGCTTCTCATGGCGTTGATGGGTTACGTCCCCGTGAGTGGTGTGGTTTCCCGCTCTTGAGTGTTGCTTCGTCAACGTGAAGAGCCACCGTGGGATGGTCAGTGAGTGCCGATCAAAGAACTCACGAAGGACACCACACGATGGCTCTAGACCAGTCTGCCCTGCTTGACCTGCTGGGAGAACTCAAACTCACCGATGTCACCGACCGAATCCGCGTCGCGACCGAAACTCTCTA
>NZ_SOGC01000045.1:0-5197 GCF_004402765.1 Cryobacterium sp. TMT2-17-1 | reverse complement strand
CTCGTCGACGAACTAGAATCCAGCTAACCAACCAGTGTTGCGACGACCGCTGGAATTCGCCCTAGAACTCGCCTGGCAGAAGTGGCCCTGTTTTCAGTCGGCGTTAACACTGGACAGCATTTCGCGCTTGGCGCTGGGATCGTCCAGTGGTCTCGATATCCGGTGAGCAGTGGACTGGGGAACGGAGCACGGTGCCAGGACGGCGGATTGCCGGCTTCAGCCTCGAAGTCGTGAACACCGGCAACCAAACCACGCAGATCATGGCCGCGTACTGGCAGATTGATCGAGGTAACGGCCTGGATACTCACTTCACGGCATCGCACGGTGGTGGGGGCATTGATTCGCTCTTCGATGCCCCTGATCACGCGAACGCACCTACTCTTCCGTTCACGCTGGAGCGCTACGGTCGGTGCGCGTGGGACTTCGAGATGAGCCTCGACGGAGTCCAAAAGCAGGAAGCTATCATTCGTGCTCGTCCGGTGGTTCAGTTCACCTCGCGGAAGAGGACAGAGTTCGCGTATGGCGCTTGGCTGCCGTCTCAGATCGCCATGGAGGCGCGACGCCTTTCCGAGAAACGTGACACCCAAGCTACGCTCACGCACCGCCCACGAAACGCCAAATTCCTATGA
This sequence comes from Cryobacterium sp. TMT2-17-1, assembly GCF_004402765.1. Lineage (NCBI taxonomy): Bacteria > Bacillati > Actinomycetota > Actinomycetes > Micrococcales > Microbacteriaceae > Cryobacterium > Cryobacterium sp. TMT2-17-1. The sequence goes on along the minus strand of NZ_SOGC01000045.1, from coordinate 4,568 downwards.
GCGTGCCGCAGAGGGTTCGGCTTGCGGACGCTCCATTCCCACAGCGATTAGCCACCGGTGAGGGTTCGTTCATAAGAATCGATAGCCGCGGCCCGTATCCTCGACGATCCGCGACCCACTGGCAGACATGTGCCGCGTGAGCACCTCTCGTCCGACACGGATGACACCTGAGCGCTCTTTGTCTCCGCCTTCGCGCGGGTCCCACGACGCCGGGTACATCTCGCCACCCAGTTCAACCTTGATCTCAAACTTCGATTCGGGGAAGAGCTGCTTCGACTCTCGGGGGATACGGATCTGACCCGCGGCCAGGTCGGCGTCTGTTAGACCCTGAGTTCGACCGAAACCAGTGACGACGGCGGCGCCTTCCGTGCCTGTAGGGCCGCCTCGGCTTTCTGACACGTTCCTCGGTGCCTTGACACCGCGAAAACCGTGAATCTTGCGACGGCCTGTCGGGAAGGTCAGGTTCGCGAATGGCACCGGCGTCGCCGGGTCGATCAAAGAGCGACGGACGTCGCCCGCCAGACCCTCTACAAAGCGATCCACCATCGCAGCTTCGGCGACAGCAGGGGCATCGGCAGGCCCGTAATGAACCCAGAGTCGAGCGGTGTCGAGCATTTGGACCGGCCAGCCTCCTGCATGAGGACCCCGCGCGCCGATGGCAGTCTCGTAGAACTGGCCCACCCGCTGGTGAGTGCTCGTTCCGGCTAACCCGATGTAAACCACAGGCTCCCCGGCGGGCCACATAGCGTTGAGGCGATTGCCGACCTGCTGAGCATCGGCTTGATCGCCGTCGATGGTCGTCTCCGGACGAACCTCGAGAAGTGAATTGACCGCGGCTAAATCCAGGGGCACGCAGTCAGCCCTGCATTGTCATTACGGTTCGCGCTCGTGGACACGACGTACACCCCAGGGCCCGCGAGCGGCACCTCCTCTCCCCAGGAGACAGCGCCATCGTAGCGCACGCCGGCGTGTCGGAATAGCTCATGGACGGTTGTCATGATCGGTCCTCACCGGGCGGCCTCCCCGCTCCAGTCAGAGCTTAACCACGCCAATGGACATCCATCCTGCGCGACTCGTATCCCCTCTCAGCGCCGACGGAAACTATTGCCGTCCGTCCCCTCGTCCCGTATGACATTTCTCTGCGTTTAGGGGGCGAAGGGTCTGCCGGATCCGATCCTGAAGACGCCAATCACCGTCGTGTTGTCCGATGCGTAGGCCGAAATATCGAGGCAGGTTCCTTCATGCGCGTTCGTCCACTCGATCGTTCGGGCAGCACCTCCAGCTGAGCGTGGTCTCTTCTGGGCGGCTAGTCGGTCCGATAGTTATTCATCGACACGCGGGCTCGCCCAGCCGGTATTTAGCCGATCCTTCATACCCTTGGTGACGGAGTCCCCCCACTCCACAAGGATTGGCCCCGGCAGCTTCCTCACCTCCCCCGGGTGCAGCGAAGCCGGGGCTTTTTCGCGGCTCCCCCGAACCGGCCGGCTGCAGCTCCGAGACGCGTGCCGTTCGAAGCGGCGGCGCAACTGCAGCGGTGCAGTCATCTGACGCCTTCTTCGCTCTGACCGTGACGCAGTCGGGTTGGCGGCCCCAGTCAGAGATCAATCTGACTGGGGAAGCCATAGTCCCGGACCCCCCGGTATCCCCACATTGCATCGAGATGTTAATCTCGCCGGGACTTGTACGATCGTACAGTACTTTCGGGCTGGCTTTTGGGAGGTGATGGCTACGCTTGTACAGCACTGCTCGCGGATGCCGTCTGGATGTGGCCTCGTTCACGGAGTCAACACCACAGCGGGTCAGGCTCGGACTTTGGTTAATCTCTGGAGGCACGATTGGCACGCAACGATTCTCGGTCGGCGGAGATGCGCGAGCGCATTCTGGCCGCCGCTGCGGTTGAATTCGCCGACCGTGGTTACGCAGGTGCTTCGATTGGCCTCATCGCCGATGCGGCAGCGACTGGAAAGGGCCAGGTTCAGTACCACTTCAGCGCCAAGTCGGATATCGCCCTGGACCTCATAGGTTCCGCGTTTTCCCGAGCACCATTCGCCAACGTGCTCGACGATGCCCCGCCCGTTCACGGGATGGAAGCGATCGTCGCCTCGATCCGGGGCGTGGCCGACGCCTTCCAAAACGACGTTCGCGTGCGGGCCGCAGTGCGACTGATGCGGGAGTACCAACTGATCCCAGCCACCCTGCCAACACCGTATGTCGGCTGGGTCGCGCGCATCGGGCTGCTACTTCGCGAGGCCGAGGCCGCCGAAGAGATACCTGCCGGCCTGGACCATGACCAGGAGGCGTGGCACCTGGTCGCGTACTTCTACGGCGTGCAGGAAATCTCCAATCGACTCACGGAACGCGCAGACCTCCCCGAACGAATCGAAGAAATGCTCACACGCGCCCTCAAAACACTCGGCGTAAAGCATCCCAACAGGTTTACAGGGTAAGTGACACGCGCTCCTCCACTTCTGGGCATGTCGTACAAACGATCGTTTGCGATTCAGCGAGGATCCGCGTGCTGCGCGACGTATCGGTGTGATGCGAGATTTTCGCTGTCTATTTCGTTCGTTCAGCCAGATGCACGTCGACGATGTCACCGATCCGCTTGCCGACAGCATTTCGCAGGGCGGCGTTGAGGGAGAGGAAGTGGCCGCCCTGCCCGTCGGGCATGAGTGTTGCGGCGAACGGATGACCATCGATCGTTCCGTCGACCTTGATCGTGCGTCCGGTGCCAAAGAAGGTTTTTGACTTGGGAACTGCCACCACTGTCCACGAGGCGGGCATCGCTGGATGGGCCAACGGGCTCGAGAAGTGGAGCTCAGCTCGCTGGGCGGTCATCGAGCTGTTCCTCGGCTGAATTCGGCGAGTATGTCGGCCATCGCGAGGGGCTCCCACTCGTGGTCGGCGCCGGGCACCCGCACCCACTTCGCATCGGGAATGGCGGAGGCAATGGACTCTGCAGCGGGCACCATCACTTCGTCGTAGCTCTTCGTGCCTACCATTGCCAGCACTGGCACCTGTATGCGTTCGAACAACTGTGAGTGCGGTGCCGATTCCGCCCAGGCGAGCGAGTCGGCGTCAGGCTGCAGACTGTCGGCCTGAGTAATCATTGCCGGGATCGATTTCACGATCTCGAGGATCTCGGGCGGCATGTCGTGCATGTAGAGGTCGAGGGCGCGCTCCCGCTGTCCTGCGGCGAGAAGTTCGCGGAGGTCATTCGCCAGCTCTTTGGCACCGCTGTCCGGTGGGGCGAGGGGCGCTTCCCAGAGGGCGAGACCGGTCAAGGAGATCCTCTTCGTCGCGGCCAACAGCGCGAGTGAACATCCGGATGAGTGCCCGCAGAGCAGGGCGCTACCACCTGCCGCGTCTACCAGTGCAGAGATGGCGGCCAATTCGCGGTGAAGGGTGATCGGCCCGTCTGCGCGGCTGTCCCCTCGGCCCACTCGATCGTAGACAATGCTAGTTAAGCCCTTGTCGGCGAGGAGTTCCGCGGTCGAAGTAGTGACCGGGTCGATATCGCGCCACGGACCGGCGCCGGCGACGAAGATCACCGAAGGACCGGATCCGCGAAGATCGTAGGCGACACGGTCGTGCAGAGCGGTTGTCACAAGGCTGGACATGGACATCCTCATTTCGACGGAGTCAAACTAGACTGGACTGATCAGTTCCTCTGCGTTCTAAACTAGACTCATTAGTCCAGAAACTCAAACCCCGAAATGCGAGGACGCCATGAGCGAATCATTCGGATCGAGTTCGGCGCGCAAGCACCGTGCCATTCTCGAGGCCGCGGAAACACTTTTTCTCCGCGATGGCTATCTCGGCACCAGCATGGATGAGCTTGCAGAGCGATCCGGTGTGTCCAAGCAGACCGTGTACAAGCATTTTGGAAGCAAAGAGGTCCTCTTCGTTGAGCTCGTCACCACGATGACCGCGGGGGCCAGCGACAATCTCGACGAACTCGACAGCATTCCGGACGACGAAGCAGATCTCGCGCCCTACTTCATGCAATACGCCATGGACGAGATGCGAATCGTCATGACACCGAGGCTGCTCCGCCTACGACGCCTAGTGATCGGAGAGGTCAGCCGCTTCCCCGAACTAGCCCAAGCCCTATTCGAAAACGGTCCCCAACGATCGATCCAATCATTGGCCATCGTCATCTCCAAGCTCGCACAGCGCGGACTCCTGAGCGCACCGAGCCCAGCAGTAGCAGCCACGACCCTGAATTGGCTGGTACTCGCCGCGCTGGTCAACGAAGCCATGCTCCTGGGCGACGAGGCCATCCCGACTACCACCGCAATGAGGGCCCATGCAGCGGAGGCCACGCGCGTATTTCTCACCGCCTACGCCAACGATACCGGTCTCGACGATCTGCGCTGAGACTGACGAGGAAGACTGGGAACACGCAAGACCGGCCACAATGCGCCAACGCGATACCGCCGCTTAGCTTCGCGACTCGCTGGCCTTGACCCCGGTTGGTGGACACCTCACACGAGAGAATGTTCATCATGGGAAACACACGCCGCGAGTTCACTTCTGAACTCAAAGACGAGGCCGTCAAGCTGGTG
>NZ_SOGC01000003.1:0-3514 GCF_004402765.1 Cryobacterium sp. TMT2-17-1 | reverse complement strand
CGCCGGCTGCCGCGCCGGCGGCGGCCCCGACCGCGGTGCGCGCGGCATTGCCGGCGGCGGTGCCGGCCTTGCGTGCGCTGCGGGCATCCCCCGCCTGGCGCTTGGCGGAGGCCAGGTCGAGGCGCAGACTGCGCATCGCCTCGCTGACTCCCGACCGCACGTCGTCGGCCAGTCGCCTCACGGAGTCGGCGACCTCGGTCTCGAGGTCGTGCAGGTCACCCTGGCGGGCCTGGAGTTCGGCGCGGCCGGCGTCGGTGATCTCGTAGACGGTCTTGCGGCCATCCGTCGATTTGGTCACGAGTCCTTCCTCTTCAAGCTTGGCCAGGCGCGGGTAGATCGTGCCGGCGCTCGGGATGTACGTTCCGCCGAAGCGGTCGCTGAGCGCCTGGATCAGTTCGTAGCCGTGCCGCGGCTGCTCGGCGAGCAGGCGGAGCAGGTAGAGGCGAAGGCTGCCGTGGGCGAAGACGGGGGTCATTCTCAGACCTCCCCGTTGGCGCGGGCGTCGCCCGGTTCGGTGTTTGTTCGTTCGCCGGCCGGGCCCGCGGACGCAGGCTCGATGCTGCGACGCACCACCGTGATGTCGCCCGAAACCGAGTTGGCCTGCAGCTCGAGCCAGCTGCCCTCGAGTGTGCCGGTGCTGGACTCGAAGCCCTTTCCGAAGGTGCCGCGAATCGTCTGGTCGTCCAGCTGCAGCGTGCCCGAGACGGTGTTCAGCCGGTAGCGCGTCGCCACATCGGCGCCGAGGCGCACGGTGAGGCTGCCGCTGATCGTGTTCGTGTTGATGGAATCGGGCGTGCCCTCGATGTCGAGGAACACCTCGCTGTTAACCCCGTCGAGACTGAAGCGACGGATGGCCCCGCTCGCCGTGCAATCGCCGGAGACCGTGTGGGCGATGATGCTGCCCTCGAGGCCGCGCACCGACAGCTCGCCGTTCACGGCGTTGAGCTCCAGGTCCCCGGTGACGCCGTCAACCACGATGTCGCCCGACACAGTGCTCAGCCGGGCGCCGTTCGTGAGGCCCGAGATCAGGGCCTCGGCCGAGATCACGCCGAGCTTCAGGGCCACGCCGCGGGGGACCAGGATGCTGACGTCTGCCTTCGCGGTGCCGCGGAACGATGCGAAGACCTCGATGAAGTTGTCCCAGCGCAGCTGCGGGTGGTCGATCTCGAGCGTGTCGCCGTCGACCGAGATCTTGAGGTCCTTGCCGGTCACGCTGTGCACCTCGATGCGAGTGCCCGGCTCGTCGTGGCCGATCACGTCGATCTTTCCGCCGATCATGCCCACCTTGAGCGCCCGAACGACCTCGATGTCGATCACCGTGGTCTGCCCGGGGCTGACCAACCATTTTTCCAAAGCCATGGAATTCTCCTTTTCGGGGGCGGCGTCCGCGCAACGGATGCTCACCACCTGTTCACGATATATCGCGTCTTGTTGAGATTCACGATATATCGCGAGTGGCGAGCGGACAAGCGCCGGCGGGAACTCTCAGCCGGGGTTCAGCTCTCGGTTCAGCTTTCGGTTCAGGCTTCGATTCAGGCTTCCGTACGGCGGTCAACTCTCCGGCTCGATGGTCAGGCCGAGGCGGGCGGCGCGCTCGGCCGATTCGATCGATTCGACCGGGGCGGCTCGCACGGTCAGCAGCGGGATCGGGGCTTTGTTGGCGATCTCCCGCGCCACGCTGCCAAGGAAACGCGAGCGGCGCTGCCGGTGGGAGCCGAGCGCGAAGAGGTCGTAGGCGCCGGAGCCCGCCCGGCGCAGGATCTGCTCGGTGGCGCCCCCGGTGGCCCGGGTGCTGAACGGGTGCACCGCAAGGTCGGCCAGCTGACCGACGGCGGCGGACTGGATGCCGGCGGCGATGCGGTCGAGCCTGTCGGGGGAAACGTCGCGCGCGACGTCGTAGTCGAGCACCGTCAGCAGCGTCACGGTCTGCAGCCTCGCCCCAAGGAGCAGCACGACCGTGACGGCGGCGTGGTCCGCGGCCTCGGAACCGTCGATGCAGACGAGCACCCGCACGTCTCCCTCGAGGGATTCCCCGGGAATCACGGCCGCCTCGGCCAATTCCTCCCGCTCGAGGTAGACGGCCAGGCCGGCCAGCGCGATGGCGAAGGGGCCGGCAGCCAGACCGAGAACCACCCAGATCGGGGCGTCGTGGCCGCGGCGGATCATCACGAACGCCGACGCAAGTCCTACCAAGACCCAGCCGACCGCCACCAGAAGCGGTGTCACCCAGACGCCTTCTGCCCACATGCCCTCAGCATTGGCGGCCCGCGCCGAACTTGCAAGGGCGCGAGGTCCGGCGGCCGGGGCATCCGTCGACCGGCTCGCCGCCTGAGCGCCGCCTGAGCTTCAGTACAGGAAGATCGGCAGCCAGTCGCGGGTGTGGGCGTGCACGATCACGAGGAAGACGACCGCGTCGAAGAGCAGGTGCACGATCACCACGTAGGTCAGTGATTTGGTGAGCGCGAAGGTGTAGCCCTGCAACAGCGCGAAGGGGAACGTCATCAGCGGCCCCCAGCTCTGGTAGCCCAGTTCCCACAGGAACGAGGTGAAGATCACGGCCTGCAGGAGATTGGCCTGCCAGTCGGGGAAATGACGCCTGAGCAGGGCGAACGCCGTGCAGATAAAGAAGAGTTCGTCCCAGATGCCGACGAAGCCGACGCCCACGAACAGGCGGGCGATCTCGTCGGGGGCGGTCACGGCCGGCCAGTTCTGGTAGGCGCCCGAACGGATGAAATAGGTCGGCAGAATCAGATAGCCCAGCAGCAGCACAAGCGGCAGGTACCAGCGTTCCAGGGAGGTCCAGCGCTGGCCGGTGCGGATCGGGAACCGGATCGCGTGGTCGCCGAACGCGTAGCGGGAGAGCAGGTAGGGCACGAGCACGGCGACGGTCAGCACGGTCCCCATCAGCGCCATATTCGGGTAGCTGATGTCGGCCTCGACCGAGATGGTGCTGATGATCAGCAGCCCGATCGCGATCAGGAGCAGATCCTTGAACAGGGCCCGGTCGATGGCGAAGGCGAGCCCGATGGCCGCGGCGAGTAGCGCGTAGCCGGGCAGCGGCTCGCGCGCCCCGAACAGCAGCACGGCGGAGGCGGAGAGCAGCGCGGCGGGGACGAGTCCCCAGGAGGCGCGCGGGCGCATCCGTTCGCTCGACGTTGCCGGTCCGGCGCCGGTGCCGGCGCTCGTGCCGCCTGTGAGTGGGCTGCCCGTGCTCCCACTCGTGCCCGCTGCCCGTTTCGCTGACCCTGCCGCGCCATCGCCCATGAGATATGGTACCCAACCCGGGCGGGGAACGGCCGGTGCGTCTCGGCTCGCGACCGGGCATCGAGGCCCGGCGATGAACCAATTCGACGGAGATTTTGGAAGCAAGGAAGGTTTTCCAAGGTTTAAGGACCGATTCGGACGAAATCTCGGCTCTCCTGCTGCTTCTGTGGGTTAAACCCGGCCGGGGAGCACTGGTTTGTGGCCGCCGAGGCTGAGCATGGCCAGGGCGATGAGGGCGTCGGGTGATTTG
>NZ_SOGC01000010.1:0-2599 GCF_004402765.1 Cryobacterium sp. TMT2-17-1 | reverse complement strand
TGGCGAGTAGCGCTTGGTGGTAGCGGTAGTCCGGCGAGTTGGTAGCACGTTTCCGGGTACATGGTAGCGCTGGCGGTCACGGGACTGCTCTGCTGTGAGAAGACAACGCATACGGCGTTGTCGTTTCATTGTTAGGGCGGGTCATGGCGGACTATCGGAAAATACTGGGGTTATTACTGGAGGGGCGGAGTTACCGCGAAGTCGTCGAGATCGCGGGGTGCTCGCATCGCGACGTGGCCCGGGTTCGGCAGGAGGTCCAGGACCGGGGTCTGACCTCGATGGTCGCGATCACCGACGCTGAGCTCGCGAAGTGGTTCCCGGACGGGCGCCGGAAGGTATCGGAGGAGTACGTCCAGCCCGACCTGGCGCGGGTGGTGGCGTCGATGAAAACGAACCGGCACTTCACGTTGCTGTTGGCCTGGCGCCGTTACGTCGATACCAAAGACGCGGGCAAGAAGTATGGGTATTCGCAGTTCTGCGCCCTGTTCACGGACTATCTCCGCACCCATGATCTGGTGGCGGTGCTGCGGCACGAGCCGGGCCGAGCGATGCTGGTGGACTGGGCTGGCGACACCATCGATCTGGTTGACGCGGTCACCGGCGAGATCACCAGGGCGGTGCTGTTCGTGGCGGTTCTGCCGTTCTCGGGGATGATGTTTTGCCGCGCTTATGCGGATATGAAGTCCCCGGCCTGGCTCGACGCCCACGTTCAAGCGTTCACGTTCTATGGCGGCGTTCCGCAGATCGTCGTTCCGGACAACCCGACGACCTCGACCCACCAAACCCACAAGGGTGACGCGGAGCGGGTCGTGAATTCCCGGTATCAGCAGCTCGCCGACCATTACCAGTGCGCGATCGTCCCGGCCCGCGTGAAGCGCCCGCGCGATAAGGCAGCAGCCGAGAACGCGGTGAATGTGGTGAACAAACGCGTGATCGGTTACCTCGACGACGATGTCTTCACTTCCCTTACCGAGTTGAACGACGCGATCGACGAGCGGGTGCGAGAGATCAACCACGACATCCGCCGCGCGGACGATACGACCCGGTGGGAGAGATTTGACACCGAGGAACGGGAGTTCCTCGAGCCGTTACCGGACGCTGCGTTCGAGGACGTCTCCTGGAAGGAACTCAAGGCCGGCCGCAATTACCACGTCACCGCCGACACGCAACGTTATTCGGTGCCGTTCGCTCTGGCGGGCAAGCTGCTGCGGGTGAGGCTGACCTCGTCTCGGGTGACGGTCTTCGATGGACACGAGATGCTCTGCGAACACCCGCGGCTGACCGGCCGGAAGGGCCAGTACTCGACCCTGCCCGAGCACGTCCCGCCGCAACACCGCAACATCGACGGGCTCTGGTCCAAGCGGTGGTTCACCGACCGGGCCCGCAGCGTTGGGCCAGCAACAGTGGCCGTGATCGAGCAGATCCTCGACGGGCAAGCAATCGAGGCGCAAGGCTACCTGGCCTGCCAGAACATCCTCGACGGGCTCGGCAAAAACAACCGGGAACGGCTGGAAGCGGCCTGCCAGGAGCTCGTGAACCGCAGCGCCCATCCGACCTACTCGACACTGAAACGGTTGATGGCCGCGATCGACAGTGACACGAAAAAGCCTCGGCCGGTGGTCCCGGCAGCCTCAACACGCAAACGCGTCAGCGCCGTCGTTTTCCGCGACACCATGCCAGACGTTTACGTTCGCGACGCCTCCCACTACGCACGCGACGAGGAGGGAAACTGATGTTCACCAGCATCGATTACGACAAATTCCGAGCCCTGCGCGTCACCCACGTTGCAACGCGGCTGGAGGAACTCATCCAAGATGAGGGCAACGACACCCTCACCCCCGAGCAACTGTTCCTCACCGCCGTCGATGACGCGTTGGAGTCCCGGCGCATCAACAAGGTCGACAAACTCATCCGCCAGGCCGCCTTCCCGATCCCGGGAGCGACCGTCGCCGAGGTCGACTACCGCGACGGACGCGGAATCACCCCGGTCAGAATGCAACGCTATGCCGCCCACGACTGGCGCTCCGATGCGACAAACCTGCTCATCATCTCGCCCACCGGCGGCGGAAAAACCTACCTTGCCTGCGCGCTGGCCATCGGTGCCTGCCAAAGCGAACACTCCGTTCTCTACTTCCGGATGGACGACCTCGCCCGAAGGCTCGTCATCGCCCGCGGCGACGGCATCGCCCACCAGAAGCTGTTGAACGAGCTCTCTAACATCGACTTGCTCATCATCGATGACTTCCTCACCGTCGGGATCGACAGCGACGCAGCCAGCGACCTGTTCGCGATCCTCGCGAACCGAGAACACCGGCTGCCGACGATGATCGCTTCGCAGACCGGGCCGGCGCACTGGGTTGCCGAGCTGCCCGACCGGGTCGCGGCGGACTCGATCGTGAACCGCCTCGCCAACAACGCCCGGATCATCAACCTCGGCCAGATCGACATGCGCCGGCACCGCAACGACCAGGCCCGCTCCCAAGACGGCTACTGGGAGTGACGTTCAGCGGCCCGGGCACGCAGCCCGGGCCGCTACCACCTCGCCAGAACCGCGCTACCACCTGCATGGACTGGCGCTACCATCAAGCGCTACTCGCCA
>NZ_SOGC01000020.1:0-2564 GCF_004402765.1 Cryobacterium sp. TMT2-17-1 | reverse complement strand
GCAGCCACCTACCAAGACTGGATCCATAGCTACAATCACCACAGACCCCATACCGGCATCGGCGGCAAATCACCCATCAACCGTGCTCACAACGTCAGTGGGAACAACAGCTAGGCGAGCGCGCGGGCCACGTCCAGTCCGGAGCGCACGGCCCGAGAGATGCCCGACGGATGCCCGTGCAGCCGCCCGAAACCGTCTCCCGCCACGAAGATGCCGGGCTGGTCCGCGCTGCGGAAGAACGTGGAATCCGACCCCGAATCTGCAGGCACCACAGCATTCGCATACCGCCAGCGCTTCAACGCTGAGTCCAGAACGCGCACGCCGGGCAGCAGCCGGATCAGCTCGGCCAGCAGCTCCGCCTGCGAGAATGTGGCGTCCGCGTCCCAGGTCGCCTCGCTCCAGAGCGGGCTTGCAATGACCTCGAGCCACACCTGTCGGGCATCGTCCCGGTGCCTGACTCTAATCGTCTCGATGACTCCGTCGGGAGCGGACCAGCCCACGACGTCATTCACGACGTCGGCGCCGTCGACGATGCACAGCAGAACGGCCCGCCTGTCGTAGGCAGCCTCGAGCAGGCCGGGCGCGACAGCGATCCCGCTGCCGCGCAGCATCTGCAGGTTCTGTGGAACCGGCGCTGTGAGAACCACCGCCCGGCCTCCGAACGGTTCCCCCGAGTTGTGCGGCACGACGTGGATAAGACCGGAATTCTGCACGGCGAGGTGGGTGACGAAGGTGCGCCGGAGCGTCGTGCCGCCCGCCCACCGCTTGGCGATATCGCCCGCGGGCTCGTCGAACATCCACTTCGCGTAGCCCTCGGTGTCGGGCACGAACCGGGCTCCCGTTCGGCGGGTGATCTCGCGGGTGACCTCGGCGTCGTGACTGTGAACCGTGTCGACGGACGGGTTCAACAACCGGCCGCCGAGCGGGCGGCTCGCGAGCCGCCCGCCCGGCCGCGATCCCTTGTCGAGGAGGAGGACCGCACGACCGCGCTCCTGCAGGTTCCGGGCGATGGTCAGTCCGCAGACGCCCGCACCGACCACGATGACGTCCCACGTTTCCATGTCTGGAGGCTAGTGCACGCGCATTGCACGCACAGCGCGCCCACCGTGCAGTCGTACGCTTGTTCGTGTCGTCCTAGCTGCCGAGACCCGGCACGGATGCCGCAGCGCTGCATCCGCAGCACCGCCCACACAAAGGAGTCCCGCATGAAGATCGTTGTCACTGGTGGAAGCGGAAAGCTCGGCCGGACCGTCGTGACGTACCTCGTCGCCGAGGGTCACGAGGTACTGAACCTCGACCGCGACGGTGCCCGCAGCCACGATCTGGTGGTCGTGGACCTCACAGACTACGGCCAGGTCGTCGACGCGGTCCTCGGTGTCGATGACCGGCATAGCGGGTTCGACGCCATCGTGCACCTGGGCGCGATCCCGGCTCCCGGCCTGGTTCCCGACGTGGCCACGTTCCACAACAACATCCTCTCCACCTACAACGTGTTCCAGGCGGCCCGGCGGGCGGGCATCAAGAAGCTGGTCTACGCGTCCAGCGAGACTGTGCTCGGTCTCCCGTTCGACATCGACCCGCCCTATATTCCCGTAGACGAGGAGTACCCGGCCCGGCCCGAGAGCACCTACTCGCTGGTGAAGCACCTCGAGGAGCAGCTGGCGATCCAGCTCACCCGCTGGGATCCCGAACTCAGCATCACGGCTCTGCGCTTCTCCAACGTGAAGGACCCGGAGGACTACGCGGCCTTCCCCGCCTTCGACGCCGACGCCACCCTGCGCAAGTGGAACCTGTGGGGCTACATCGACGGCCGTGACGGCGCCCAGGCCGTGCTGCGGGCATTGCAGAACGCGAAGCCGGGCTTCGAGGCGTTCATCATCGCCGCCGCCGACACGGTGATGAGCCGGCCGAACGCCGAGCTGGCCGCCGAGGTCTTCCCCGACGTCGAACTCCGGGAGGTCGGCGAGAACGACACCTTGCTCTCCATCGACAAGGCCCGACGGATGCTCGGCTACGCACCGCAGCACAGCTGGCGCGACCACGTGTAGCCGTTTCAGCCGATGAAGCAACGGATGCCCCCACCCGGCCGGGCAGGGGCATCCGTCTTTTCGGTGCTGAGTGGTGTGCGGCTAGTTGGTGACCGCCACGAACGCCCGGGAGAACGACCACTGCGGGTTGCTCACCCCGGAGCACATGTACGCAGCGATCCCGCCGATGCACGGCTGGTCCCTGGTCATTTCCCACCAGCCGAGGTAGTTCAGCGCGTTCGCCTTGGCGAACTTGCCGACCTTGGTCGTGTCGGTGAGCGAGCAGACCTTTCCCGTGTCGTTCAGCCCGATCATCGGCGTGATGCCGATCATGGACAGGCGCTGGGCGTCGGTCAGGCCGGTGTAGCGTCTCGTCCTGAACGAATTCGACGGAGATTCTGGCTCTCCTGCTGCTTCTGTGGGTTAATCCCGGCCGGGGAGCACTGGTTTGTGGCCGCCGAGGCTGAGCATGGCCAGGGCGATGAGGGCGTCGGGTGATTTGAAGCCGAAGGCGATTCGGGTGAGTAGTCGGATCTT
>NZ_SOGC01000007.1:0-2325 GCF_004402765.1 Cryobacterium sp. TMT2-17-1 | reverse complement strand
GCAGCCACCTACCAAGACTGGATCCATAGCTACAATCACCACAGACCCCATACCGGCATCGGCGGCAAATCACCCATCAACCGTGCTCACAACGTCAGTGGGAACAACATCTAGACCTTGCAAACTCCCACGAGGTTCCGAAACATTCGGTGACGACCAACCGAAACGGCTTTTCACCGCTCTGAAGAGAGCAGCGGACGGTGAAGCATCTCTCGCGATCGCCGCCCATCAGGCGCTGAACTAACCTCCTTGGGCAGTACAGCTAGCGCGGAGGAGAACGCCGACAGCCGTGACGCCCGTTTCGTCGGCGTGCACTTCGGCGTAGACGAGGCGGGTGTGGTCGTCGATGACAGCGTGCACGTAGTCATAACTGACCCGAACCTGCCCGGCTGTGTGGTTGGTGCGGGTTGACCAGGCTGGGCCCGCCAACCGCCGCCGTCGGGGATACGACCGAGCTCCTTCACGTCGATATGCCCCATCTCGCCACGGCGGCATAGAGAGGTTTCGTTAAGTGGAGGAAAATCCAGAAATCGTGGAGAAAAACGCCCTCTGCGATCTTGCGAGACCCGTGCCCCACTGCCTTTCGTAAACAGCCGACCAAATGTCCCGGAAACTCAAGGGTTTCCGGGACTTTTTTGGTTAGAGATTTGACTACCCCATCACAAACCCATCTTTTACTCCTCCCTGGAGCCGTTGAAACGGCCTTCCCATCCGGGGCGCCGACGTCGTTTTCGGTTCATCCCGATCCTCCGGGATTGCGGTGCGCACCAGGACTGGGACGATCAGACACGCCAGGTTCAGGCCACCGGCGACACCGCCAGGGCTGCTGAGCGATCGCTGAAGAGCAAGCTCACGACGAGATACCTGCAGCAGCCGACGAACACGTCGCTGACGCCGGACAGCTCGTTCGGAGACTTGGCGACGTACTGGTTCGAGGACATCGACATGGAAAATCGAATCGTCGAAGACGACCCGGAATCTATAAGAGCGCAACATGCGAACGCTCGTGCTCCCGGTGTCCCGCTGTCTCACGCTGCGAGAGATTGGCGTCGCTCGTTGCGATCACTTCATCAAGCAGCTGGCCAAGCTTTCCCACAGCCGGGCCGAGCATGGTCGTGTCGTTCTGCGGCTGGCGCTTGAGTTGGCGGTGCGGCATGAGATTCTCTCCAGCAAACCAATGGATCACGTGGCCCGCCTGTACCGTGAGCCCCACATCCTCGATGCGCTCACGGCCCCGGAGGTGAACGTAATCCGCGCGGCGATCGCCCAGTGGGAAAGCGCCGTCAATCACATCTCCGGGCCCAAGCCTGACGGCCAGCTCAGTGCGATCATCGAGGTGATGCTCGGCACCTCAGCTTGGATCGGCGAGGTGCTGGCCATCCGCCGGCGGGACGTCGACATCACAAGCGCTATACCGCTCATCCGCCTGGCCGGTACGATCGTGAGCCGCAACGGCGAGCAGACCTTTCGGCAGGACCATCCCAAGACCGCAAAGTCGCGTCGAGTCGTTGCACTGCCCACATTCACCGCTGACGCGGTCCGCCGGCGGCTTGCCAATGCCGGCAGCATGGGCCTGGATGAGCTGCTGTTCCAGTCCCCGGACGGCACTCCGCTGACCACCGCGAACGTGCGTCGTCAGTTGCGTCATGTGCTCGGGGGAGCCGGGATCGAGGGTGTGACCCCGCACATGTTCCGCCGCACGGTTGCGACTGCAGTCAATGCCAACGCCAACATCGAACTCGCCGCGGAGCTGCTCGGCCACACGGACACGAAGATCACGGTGCAGCACTATATGCAGCGGAGCGAGCTGGTGAACCCGGCGACCGCGGCTCTACTCGACAGAGCATTCGCGAAAGACGAGGAATAGAGGGCCGTCGCGGACGCCGAAACCCTCTCTATTTTTCGTTCCCCTTCTGGGAACCCTACGCGGGGCACCTCCCGCCCACTACCTTCCGTGGCCAGCGCCTCCCTGACCTTCTGTGGATTCGTTTGCTTCAAGAATCGCGCTCTTGCGCCGCCCCCAGCGGATAAAGAACGCCAGAGCCACGATGATCCCAACCACAAGGAAACCCTGAACGACCACCCAAAAGTTCCACCAACCCAAAAAACCGAATTCCATCTCGACCACGCCTCGACTCGCGGGCATTCGATTGCCCTAGGTCACGTCCCGCGGAGTGGTGGAGTTCCTCGACACCGTGCGGGTCAGCTGTTCTAGCTTAGGCGGCGGCGAGTTCGGGGAGGATCACCGCCTCGTCGAGGACCTCGATGGGGTTGTTCATGGTGGCCAGCTCGAGCATTGATGCTTCGGAGAAGTAGCGGCGTTCG
>NZ_SOGC01000013.1:0-1713 GCF_004402765.1 Cryobacterium sp. TMT2-17-1 | reverse complement strand
TGCTGTGCTCCTTAGAAAGGAGGTGATCCAGCCGCACCTTCCGGTACGGCTACCTTGTTACGACTTAGTCCTAATCACCGATCCCACCTTCGACAGCTCCTCCCCTTGCGGGTTAGGCCACTGGCTTCGGGTGTTACCGACTTTCATGACTTGACGGGCGGTGTGTACAAGGCCCGGGAACGTATTCACCGCAGCGTTGCTGATCTGCGATTACTAGCGACTCCGACTTCATGAGGTCGAGTTGCAGACCTCAATCCGAACTGAGACCGGCTTTTTGGGATTCGCTCCACCTTGCGGTATTGCAGCCCTTTGTACCGGCCATTGTAGCATGCGTGAAGCCCAAGACATAAGGGGCATGATGATTTGACGTCATCCCCACCTTCCTCCGAGTTGACCCCGGCAGTATCCCATGAGTTCCCACCATTACGTGCTGGCAACATAGGACGAGGGTTGCGCTCGTTGCGGGACTTAACCCAACATCTCACGACACGAGCTGACGACAACCATGCACCACCTGTATAGAGACCTTGCGGGGCGACTGTTTCCAACCGTTTCCTCTATATGTCAAGCCTTGGTAAGGTTCTTCGCGTTGCATCGAATTAATCCGCATGCTCCGCCGCTTGTGCGGGCCCCCGTCAATTCCTTTGAGTTTTAGCCTTGCGGCCGTACTCCCCAGGCGGGGAACTTAATGCGTTAGCTGCGACACGGAGACCGTGGAATGGTCCCCACATCTAGTTCCCAACGTTTACGGCATGGACTACCAGGGTATCTAATCCTGTTCGCTCCCCATGCTTTCGCTCCTCAGCGTCAGTTACGGCCCAGAGATCTGCCTTCGCCATTGGTGTTCCTCCTGATATCTGCGCATTCCACCGCTACACCAGGAATTCCAATCTCCCCTACCGCACTCTAGTCTGCCCGTACCCACTGCAGGCCCGAGGTTGAGCCTCGGGTTTTCACAGCAGACGCGACAAACCGCCTACGAGCTCTTTACGCCCAATAATTCCGGACAACGCTTGCACCCTACGTATTACCGCGGCTGCTGGCACGTAGTTAGCCGGTGCTTTTTCTGCAGGTACCGTCACTTTTACGCTTCTTCCCTACTAAAAGAGGTTTACAACCCGAAGGCCGTCGTCCCTCACGCGGCGTTGCTGCATCAGGCTTTCGCCCATTGTGCAATATTCCCCACTGCTGCCTCCCGTAGGAGTCTGGGCCGTGTCTCAGTCCCAGTGTGGCCGGTCACCCTCTCAGGCCGGCTACCCGTCGTCGCCTTGGTGAGCCATTACCTCACCAACTAGCTGATAGGCCGCGAGCTCATCCTTGACCAAAATTCTTTCCACCCCAGAAGATGCCTTCCAAGGTCGTATCCGGTATTAGACGTCGTTTCCAACGCTTATCCCAGAGTCAAGGGCAGATTGCTCACGTGTTACTCACCCGTTCGCCACTGATCAGAGAAGCAAGCTCCTCATCACCGTTCGACTTGCATGTGTTAAGCACGCCGCCAGCGTTCGTCCTGAGCCAGGATCAAACTCTCCGTAAATGTTTGACTGCACGACCACCGAAGTGACCGGCACATCTAGTGCAGAAAGCCACCGGAATAGGCGAACAATCTGCAAGTTTGAAACTGACAGAACAAATCATTACTGACTTGCTTTGTTGTTTAAATGTTTTCCAAAGGAATCTCTTCCGCGGTACCCCCTAGAAAGGAGCCCTACG
>NZ_SOGC01000026.1:0-1196 GCF_004402765.1 Cryobacterium sp. TMT2-17-1 | reverse complement strand
TCGGCTTCAAATCACCCGACGCCCTCATCGCCCTCGCCATGCTCAGCCTCGGCGGCCACAAACCCGCACTCCCCGGCCGGGATTAACCCACAGAAGCAGCAGGAGAGCCAAAATCTCCGTCGAATTCGCACGGCGCGCAGGGCGGGCAGGGCGGGCAGGGCCGACGAGGCTCAGTCGGGGGCCGGCCGGCGATCGGGGACATCCGGTGTGAAGATGTAATCGTTGTTCTCAGTGAGCTCGGGGCGCATCCCGCGAGACAGGTTGTTCTGGAACAGTGTCCGGGACTCGTCCCGGCGCCGGACGGCCTCGGCCGGGTCGTCGGCGCGCAGCCGCTCGAAGTCCACGTCAAGAGACAGCGAGTCGCTGCCCGACCAGACTGGGGGGAGTTCGCCGGCCAGTGCCCGGAGGGTGCGCGGAGAATCGAGTCGCCACCGCACCTCGAACCGGTCACTCCGGTCGCTGCCGGTGATGACGTCGTCGAGCCGGCCGTAGAAATCCGGCAGGAAGCGCACCACCTCGGCGCCCAGCTTGACCAGGTTGAAGTGCGCGTTGCGGCGGATCAGCGGGTCGAAAGTCCAGCGCATGTCTGCGACGCCGTGCTGCAGACAGAGTGCCCGCTGGAACAGTTTGAGCGCGTAGCCGACCCCACTGCCGCGCTGCCACGGCACGACCGCTGCCATGTGCGAGTGCAGGTGGATGCCGTCGGTCCAGCCGAGGAAGCCGAGCGTCGCGCCGACCGGTTTGCCGGCCTTGGTCGCCACCATCACGGTGTTGCCGGCGAAGTCGAGCGCCAGGAGCATCGACCTGTCGGGGCTGTGGCCCACGCCCCAGGTGCGCTCGAACAGGCCGATCACCGCGGCCAGGTCGCGGGGTTCAGCCTGCCGCACGGTCACCCCGGCAGCCTCGGCGGCTGCATCCGCGGCGGCCTCCGCCTGCCGCACGGCTTGCTGCGAAACCCCCGGCTCAACGCTCATGCGTCGAGTAGACCACACCAGGCCCGGTCCCCGGCAGCCGACCACCGTGCTAATTCGACGGAGATTTTGGCTCTCCTGCTTCATCCGTGGGTTAAACCCGGCCGGGGAGTGCGGGTTTGTGGCCGCCGAGGCTGAGCATGGCCAGGGCGATGAGGGCGTCGGGTGATTTGAAGCCGAAGGCGATTCGGGTGAGTAGTCGGATCTTGGTATTGACGGATTCGA
>NZ_SOGC01000001.1:0-1106 GCF_004402765.1 Cryobacterium sp. TMT2-17-1 | reverse complement strand
GATATCTCCAATCTCAAGGGCGAGCCTGAGTGGATGCTGCAGCGTCGCCTCAAGGCCCTTGAGTTGTTTGAGCGCAAGCCGATGCCGACTTGGGGTGCTGACCTGTCGGGCATCGATTTCGACAACATCAAGTACTTCGTGCGTTCCACGGAGAAGCAGGCCCAGACTTGGGACGACCTGCCCGAGGACATCAAGAGCACCTATGAGAAGCTCGGCATTCCCGAGGCCGAGCGTCAGCGTCTTGTCTCCGGCGTCGCGGCCCAGTATGAGTCCGAGGTGGTCTATCACCAGATCAACGAAGAATTGGCTGCGCAGGGTGTCATCTTCATGGATACCGACACGGCGTTGAGGGAGCATCCGGAGTTCTTCGAGGAGTATTTCGGCACGATCATTCCCTCCGGCGACAACAAGTTCGCGGCGCTGAACACCTCGGTGTGGTCGGGCGGCTCTTTCGTTTATGTGCCGCCGGGTGTGCACGTGGAGATCCCGCTGCAGGCCTACTTCCGCATCAATACGGAGAATATGGGGCAGTTTGAGCGCACCCTGATCATCGCCGACGAGGGCAGCTACGTGCACTACATCGAGGGGTGCACGGCCCCGATCTACTCGTCCGATTCTCTGCACTCTGCGGTGGTCGAGATTGTTGTGAAGAAGAATGCCCGCGTTCGCTACACGACTATCCAGAACTGGTCCACGAACGTCTACAACCTGGTCACGAAGCGTGCGACGGCTGCGGAGGGTGCCACGATGGAGTGGATCGATGGCAATATCGGTTCCAAGGTCACGATGAAGTACCCGTCGATTTATCTGATGGGTGAGCACGCTAAGGGGGAGACCCTGTCGGTGGCGTTCGCGGGTCCCGGTCAGCATCAGGATGCGGGCGCGAAGATGATCCACATGGCGCCGTATACGCAGTCTTCGATCGTGTCGAAGTCCATTGCCCGGGGTGGTGGCCGGTCTGGTTACCGCGGTGAGGTGCGGGTGGATGCCACGGCGCACCACTCCGCGAACACGGTGCGCTGTGACGCGTTGCTGGTGGACACGAAATCGCGTTCGGACACGTATCCATCGATCGATATCCGGGTCGATGATGTGCAGTTGGGCCA
>NZ_SOGC01000052.1:0-1026 GCF_004402765.1 Cryobacterium sp. TMT2-17-1 | reverse complement strand
GAGCGGGAGTTCGTCAGCGAACTGGCCTGCACGATCCGGGTGCCGCGCCGCACGGCTGAGAACCTGATCGCGGAGAGCCGCGCCTTGGCCGGCGAGCTCCCGGCCACCCGGGCCGCGCTCGAGGCCGGCGAGATCAGTTACCAGCACGCGAAGGTGGTGATCAATCAGGCCTGGTCGGTTCCCGACGAGGCCAAGGCGGCGTTCGAGGTGGAGGTTCTGCGGTCGGCGGGCACGGTGACGGCGTCGAAGCTGAAGTATCGGGCCCGGCTGCTCCGGGAGCGCCTGCATCCGGAGACGATCCGGGCCCGGCACCAGAAGTCCGTGCGCGACCGGGCCGTGTTCTTCGAGCCCGAGCCCGATGGTATGGCGTCGCTGACCCTGTACGACAGTGCGGAGAAGGTGGCCGGTGCCTACGAGCGGGTGATGCTCGCAGCGTTGAGTCTGCAGGGGCCGGAGGAGGTGCGCACCCTGATGCAGCTCAAGGCGGACGTGTTCGCCGACATCATCCTCGATGGGGTCACCCCGTCCGGCCTTGGCAAGGGCATCCGGGGTGCGGTCAATGTGACCGTGCCGGTGCTGACTCTGATGGGTCTCGGTGAGGAGCCGGGGTTCTTGGAGGGGTATGGTCCGATCGACCCGGACACGGCCCGGCAGATCGCGGCCGGGGCGCCGAGTTTCACCCGGATCCTGGTGCACCCGGAGATGGGGGCGGTGCTGTCGGTAGGCCGGGACCGGTACGCGGTCCCGGAAGACCTGAAACGGTTCCTCCGGGTGCGAGACAAAACCTGCCGGTTTCCGGGCTGCAACCGGTCGGCGGCGCATTGCGACCTGGACCATTCCCTGGATTGGCAGTTCGAGGGCCTGACCGCGCACGACAACCTCGCGCATCTGTGTCCGGCGTGTCATGCGTTGAAGAGCGAGACCGGGTGGCGGGTGTTGCACCTCGGTGACGGCACGCTTGAGTGGACGTCGCCGACCGGGCGCACGTTCGTGAGTGAGCCGGCCACGGTCATCCGCTCGGCGTCG